>JAJUFW010000012.1 GCA_029263555.1 Alphaproteobacteria bacterium | reverse complement strand
CGTCGGCGCCAGACGACGGACCAGAAGAGGGTGGTGATGAGGGCCCCGGCCAGGAGCGGCGGCCGCAGGCCGACCCATTCCGAGGCGAAGCCCATGCCGAGGGCGCCCAGCGCTGGGCCGCCGCGGAAGATGAGGCCATAGAGGCTGAGCACCCGGCCGCGCATGAGCCTCGGGACCGCCACCTGGATCAGGGTCTGGGCGGCCACGCCGCTGACCACCATCGTCAGGCCGCCGAAGACCAGGCACAGGACCGAGAACCAGAAGATCTCGGTCGCGACGAAGGCGGCAGTCGAAAGGGCGAGCGCGAGCGTGCTGGCGAGGGCGACCCGAGTGAGGCCCTGGGCGCTGCCGCGCCGGGCCAGCCACAGCCCTCCGGCAATGGCGCCGACGCCCACCGACGAGGACAGAATCGCAAGCCCTGTGGCGCCGCGCTCGAATACATCGGCGGCGAAGCCGGGCAGGAGCTCTATCACCGGGCGGATAAGCACGCCGGTTACGGCCAGGAGCAGAAGCATCGGCCCGATTCCGGGATGGGCGAAGGTGAAGCGGATGCCCTCGCCGACGTCGCGGAAGATCGACGGGCGGGCGGACCCCCGCGGCGGCCGCGGCTCGGCCGGCAGCCGGATGCGGAAAAGGGCCAGAAGGAAGGCCACGAAGCTTGCGGCGTTGACGGCAAAGGCGCTTTCGATCCCGACGGTCGCGATCAGGACGCCCGCAATCGCCGGCCCGATGAAGCGGGCGATGTTGAAGACGACGGAATTGATCGCAACCGCCGTGGACAGGTCTTCGGACCGGACCAGGCTCGGTACCAGCGCCAGCCGGGCCGGCTGGTTGACGCCGAGCACGACTCCGTTGACGAACACGATCGTCGCCAGGAGATAGGGGTCCATCAGGTCGATCGCGGTCAGCGCGAAAAGCAGGAGGGACATGCCCATGGCCAGCCCCTGCGAGACGGTCGTGACCTTGAGCGGGCTCACCCGATCGGCCAGCGCGCCGGCCGGAGGACCGACCAGGAGCGAGGGGCAGAGATCGGCAAAGGCGACGATCCCCAGCCAGGTTCCGGATCCGGTGAGTTCCCATGTCAGCCAGCCAATGGCGATTCGCTGCATCCAGGTACCGATCAGCGAAACGGCATTGCCTGCCGTGTAGATACCGAAATTGCTTTGGCGCAGGACGCGGAGAATGGCCCCAAGGCCAGGAGACGTGGACATCTGTCGGAAAGGTCGGCGAGGAAGGGCGGAACTGCCCGGCGCCGGCCCTCCGATGCTTCACCCTTCCGTCCGGCGCGTCAAGCCACGGTATGCGGCTGCATGCAGCTCCTATACCTCCTGGAGGGGCCAAGTATCCGTTCGGGCGGCTATCGCTCCTGCCGCGGCCGGGGCTATCGTTTCTGGCGGCGGACAGAAGGAAGCACGCGCAGATGAAGCGTTTCCGGACGGGTCCTACGGACATTCCCAAGGAAGCGGGACAGGCGCCCGACCGCCCGAGCGGGGCTCTCGACCGGTTTTTCGCGTCCTCCCCGGATCTTCTTGCGATCCTGGACCGTGAGGGGCGGTTCCTCCGGGCCAGCGCCTCGTGGACGGCGACGCTCGGCTGGCGTCCGGCGGAGCTGGCCGGACGGGCGTTCCCGGACCTCGTCCATCCGTCCGACCGGGAGCGGACGCGCAATGAGTTCGAGCGGCTTGCCGCCGGGCGGTCTCTCCAGTCCCTGGAACATCGCTGCCTTGCCCGCACGGGCATGTGCTGCTGGCTGCAATGGTCCGCCGTCCGCGATCCCGACGGCACGCTGTTCCTCCTGGGACGGGACGTCAGCGGTCAGAGGGCCGCGATCGCCCTGTTGGAGGGAACGCGCAGTCGCGCCGAGCAGCTGCTGGTCGAGGCGATCTCGGCGATGACCGACGGCTTCGCCCTTTACGACCCGGATGACCGGCTCGTCCTCTGCAACGACCGGTTCCGGTCGCTGTACCGGTCCCTGGACGAGGCCGGCCAGCTTGTCGGGAGGACCTTCACCGAGATCCTGGAGCACGCCGTCGGCCTGGTCGACATCGACGAGCCGCTCGCCAGATCCGACCCGGCGGCGTGGATCGCCGCACGGGTCGCCCTGCACCGCAATCCCCCGGCCCAGCCTTTCGAGCAGAGGATGAGCGACGGGCGTTGGCTTCTGGTCAGCGAGCGCCGAACCAGTCACGGCGGCACGGTCACGATCCTGACGGAGATCACCGCTCAGAAGCGGGCGGAGCAGCGGCTTCTCGACGCGCTCTGCAGCATCCGCGAAGGCTTCGTCCTTTGGGACGCGGAGGATCGGCTGGTCCTCTGCAACCAGACCTTTCGCGACATGTACCGCCCCGTGGCGCCGCTTCTGGTCGCGGGCACGCCTTATGAGCGGATCCTGCGGACGGGCATCGAATACGGGCTGTTCCGGATCTCCGAGCCGGCCGAGGAGTGGATCCGGCGCCGGCTCGCAAGCCACCGCACCCCCGGCGAGGCCAGCGAGCAGGAACTCAGCGACGGCCGCTGGTTCCTGGTGACCGAGCGGCGGACCGCCGAAGGCGGGATTGTCGGCGTAAGCACCGACATAACCGCGCTGAAGGAGCAGGAACGGCAGTTGCGGCGCAACGAGGCGAAGCTGACCCGGTCGATCGCGGAGTTGCAGGCGACCCAGCAGCGTTTGGGGCAGCAGGCGAGGGACCTGGCCGACCTCGCGACGAAACATGCCATCGAGAAGCGTCGGGCAGAGGAGGCGAGCCTCAGCAAGTCCCGCTTTCTCGCCCATATGAGCCACGAGCTGAGGACCCCGCTCAACGCTGTGATCGGCTTTTCGGACGTGATGCGCTCGGAATGCTTCGGCCCGCTCGGCTCCCCGAAATATGCGGAATACGCGCAGCTCATCTTCGAGAGCGGCCGTCATCTCCTGGACCTGATCAACGACGTGCTCGACATGTCGAAGGTCGAAGCGGGCCGCTACGGCATCGCGCCGGCTCCGCTCGACCCGGCACGGGCCGTGGGCGAGGCGGTGCAGCTCATGAACCGCTGGGCGGAGGAGGGCGGGGTCGCCCTGGCGGTCACCGTTCCGGCCGATCCTGTCCAGGTGCTTGCCGATCGCCGCGCCTTGCGGCAGGTCCTGCTGAACCTCCTCTCCAACGCCTTCAAATTCACCCCGGAAGGCGGGCGGGTGCAGGTGTCGGTCGAATCCGCCGACGGGATGGTACGGTTCGTGGTCAGGGATACGGGGATCGGCATCCCGGCAGAGGATCTGCCCCGTCTCGGCCAGCCCTTCGAACAGGTGGATGGCCACCGGTCCGGGAAGCAGCGCGGCACCGGGCTCGGCCTGGCGTTGAGCAAGGGGCTGGTCGAGCTTCATGGCGGGCAATTTGTCATCGAGAGCGAGGCAGGGGCGGCCAGGGACATCCGCCCGCGGCGGGCTAGCCGGCCGCGCCACCCGCCTGAAGGGCGGTCGGCACCGGGCGGAGAAGCCTCCGTGCCGGGAACACCAGGCTCGCCACCGTGCCCCGCCCGGGCTCGCTGTCGACGACCAGGCGCCCGCCATGGGCTTCGATGAGGGCCTTCACGAGCGGCAGGCCAAGACCGCTGCCTTCATGACGGCGGGTCATGGGGCTGTCGATCTGGCGGAACGGCTCGAAGGCGCGGGGCAGGTCCGTGGGCGCCATGCCGATCCCGGTATCGGCGACCGCCACCGTCAGATCCCCGTCGGACGCGATCTCCGCCGATACCGAGACCCGGCCGCCGGCCTCGGTGAACTTGACGGCATTGGTCAACAGATTGGCGAGCATCTGCTTGCAGGCGCGCTCGTCGCCCCGCAGGACCGGAAGATGATCCGGCAGATCCTGGGTGATCGTGATCGAGGCCCGCGCCGCCCGGTCCCGAACCAGCCGCAGCGTGTCGGCGACCAGATGGGGGATGCTCACCTTGTCGTCCGACAGCTCGATCCTGCCGGATTCGATCTTCGTGAGGTCCAGGATGTCGTTGATCAGGGACAGAAGAAGCGTCGCGCTTTCGTGGATATCGACGGCGTAGTCGCGGTAGCGCGGATTCTGCAGCGGACCGAACATCTCCTGTCGGAGGATTTCGGAGAAGCCGATGATGGCGTTGAGCGGCGTCCGCAGCTCGTGGCTGATATGGGCAAGGAAGTCGGACTTCGCCCGGTTCGCTGCCTCAGCGGCTTCCTTGGCCCGGCGCAACTCGCTTTCCGCGGCTATCCGGGCCGTGGCGTCGCGGATCGTCAGCACCCGGCCGACCTCCTCGCCGTTCAGGCGATAGGGGACGGAGTATCGCTCGAACACGCGTCCGTCCTTAAGCTCGATCAGCCCCTGTGACGGGGCCGGATCGTCCATCCGGCCGACCACCTGGGCAAGGACGGGGTCGTCGAGGTCGCCTTCCAGTGTCCTCTCGTCGCGGACCTGCCAGAGCTGCTTGAAGCGGCGATTGACGGCCAGAACCCGGTTCTCGTGATTCAGCGCCAGGATGCCTTCGTCCACGGCATCCATCGTCGCCTGGTAGAGCGCAAGGGATTGCGCCAGATCGGCCTCAACCCGGCGCCGTTCCGCGACTTCCGCCATCAGGGTCCGGTTCAGGGCTTCGGCACTGCTGTTCGACGTCTTGAGCGAGGCGATCAGGTCGAAATTGTCGAATTTGACGTTGAGGCCCTGCAGAATCATCCGGTTCTGCTGCCGGGCGGTGATCGTCAGGATCAGGAGGTAGAGCACGGCGCTGCCGGCGAAGAGCGCATTGGTCCGGCCCTCCGGCATCAGCGCGAAATGGAGCGCGAGCATGAGCAGCATCGGTGCCGTGAAGGCGACGAACACGCGCTGCACGGCGGCGCAGGTTCCAACCGTGCCCGCGGCCAGCGTGGTCAGAAGAAGGTAGACCAGCAGGCACATGGTCTGGGGCTGGCCCGCCGTGAGGACGAGGGCGGCATAGCCGAAGGCCGCTCCGGTGGCGAAGGTAAGGTGCGTGAAGCGTTCGAGCCATCGCCGGGCCTCTTCCGGCCGGAGCGGGGCGCGGCGGGAGCGATGCGTCGTCCATCGCCGCGCTCCCGTCAGCAGCAGGAGGACGCCGAGCCAGATCGAAAGCTCCAGGACGTTGCCGGCCGGCAGAAGCGCGAGATAGATGAGGGTGGCGGCGATGGCGCTCCCCAGAAAGGAGATGTCCGCCTGGTCCTGCAGAAGACGCACCTGCTCGACCAGGCGGCGGTCGCGATGGTCGGGTCCCGGGCCGGCCGAGTTTTCGACGTCAGTGCGCATGCAATCCCGATGGGCAAATCGGCCGCACAATACGGGATTGCCGACAAAAAAGCTAAAATTTTCATGATCCGGGCCCCGGTCCGCCGGGGAGGGGCGAAACTCAGGCTACCCGGGCCGACTTCCCGTCCAAGCGGCGCGCGAGAGCCGCCGCTACCGTGGCCGCCAGGGCTTCCGGCGTGAAGGGCTTCGCAAGATAGACGTCGTCCCGGTCGATCATGCGCTCCTTGGCGAGGCGCCGATGCTCGTAGCCCGACATGAAGGCGACCGCGATCGACGGATGGCGTTCGGCCAACCGGCGCACCAGCTCGGGCCCGGTCATGTCCGGCATCATCACGTCGGTGAGGACGAGATCGATGGTGCCGGCATGGGCGTCCGCCAGCATCAGGGCTTCCGGCCCGCTTGCCGCCCGATGCACGGCGTATCCCAGTTCGACCAGCGCGAGGGCGGCGTAGTCCCTGACGGTCTCCTCGTCGTCGACCACCAGGACGGTGCCGGCGGGCCTTCCGTCCTCCGGCGCGATGGTCTGGGCATCCGGCACGCCGGAACCCAGCATACGGCGGGTCAGCAGCACCGCGCGTCGGGCGTTCAGGACGATCTGGTCGAGATAGGCCGCAAGATCGGGGTCGTCATTGGGGCGGGTGCGCGCCAATTCGGCGAAGCCGCCGAGTCCGGTCAGGACATTGTTCAGCTCATGCCCGTAACGGCGTATCCGGGCGGATGCCGAATCCTCCCGCTCGTCGCGGTCGGCCGCGGCCGACTGGTCCTGCTGGGTTATCGCCCTCCTCGCCGCTGACCTTCGGTGCAGCGCGCGTGTCGCGGCGACCGCCAGAATGAACCCCGCCGCCGCGGCAAGCAAATAGGAAAGGGCGAGATACAATAACGACTCCGGGCGATCGGGCGCCGTGGTGATGCGCCTGCCGGATTTGTATCCCGCGAGGGGTTACGTAGAGGTTAATCCGGCTCAGAACGCCGTCCGTCGGGCCGTCCGGCGAGGCCGTGCTTGCGCAGGTAATGGCGCAGCCGGTCGTAGCTCAGCCCCAGGAATTCCGCCGTCCGACGCTGGTTGAACCGATTGCGGGCAAGCGCCTGGCGGAGCAGGTCGCCCTCGAACGCGCGCACCCGCTCGACCAGGCCGAACGGCCCGTCGCCGGCGTGGTCGCGCGGAGGGGAATCCTCTTCGCGACTGCGTTCCCGGGAGGCGGCGGCAGCGCCGGCCGGCCGGAAGGGCGACCGGAACGGGTCGAGCTCGACGATCTCCAGCGGGCGGTCGAGCCTGGGGGCCCTGGCGACCGCCCGTTCGACGACGTTTCTCAGTTCCCGCACATTGCCTGGCCACCGATGGCCCTCGAGTTCCGCGAGGGCGCGGGCGGAAAAGCCGGGGAACCCGGGCGCTTCCACCTCATGGGCCATGGCCTGCCCGAAATGCGCGGCCAGCAGCGAAATATCTTCAACCCTCTCGCGGAGCGGCGGCAATGTGACGACGTCGAAGGCCAGGCGGTCCAGGAGATCGGCCCGGAACCGGCCGGCCGCGACTTCGGCGGGCAGGTCCACATTGGTTGCGGCGATCACTCGGACGTCCACCTGCAGGGTTCCGCTTCCGCCGACGCGCTC
This sequence comes from Alphaproteobacteria bacterium, assembly GCA_029263555.1. Lineage (GTDB taxonomy): Bacteria > Pseudomonadota > Alphaproteobacteria > DSM-16000 > Inquilinaceae > JAJUFW01. Next base: position 8,418 of record JAJUFW010000012.1, on the reverse strand, counting down.
CATCTCGCCATATTCGATCACCCGCAGCACCTTCTCCTGCACCCGGGGCGAGGCGTTCGCGATCTCGTCCAGGAACAGGGTGCCGCCTTCGGCGCGCTCGAACCGGCCGATATGGCGGCGCGTCGCCCCGGTGAAGGCGCCGGCCTCGTGGCCGAAGAGTTCGCTGTCCAGCAATTCGTCGGACAGCGCCGCGCAGTTCACCTTCACGAAAGGCCGGTCCCAGCGCCGCGACAGATAGTGCAGGCGCGCCGCGACCAGCTCCTTGCCGGTCCCGCGCTCGCCGATCACGAGGATCGGCCGGTCGACCGGGGCGACCCGCGACACATGTTCCAGCATCCCGAGAAAGCTGGGGGACTCGCCCAGTAGAGGGGGCAGCCTTGCGATCGGATCGTCGTTTTGCATAACGCGCCGAAGATTAGCATTTGTCGCCAACTATCGGCAATATATCCCACTGGCCCGCAAGCCGCATTGGACGGCGTTTCGGCCGAACTCCGCGGAAAACTTGGCTTTCCTGTCAGGCACCGGAACTGGCACGGCTCCTGCAGTAGATGGACGGAAACCGATTTCACTGGCCCCAGGAGCGGACCATGAGCAGCTACGATCCCTTCTACGATTCCCTGAACCGGCGCTATCGCCGGGACGAAGGGCCGCGCGCAGGCCAAGGGCGCCGGGCCGGCGACCGGTTCCTGACCTATCTCAGAAACCGACCGGCCGAGAGCTGGATCTTCTTCGGCGCCGGCTTCTTGCTGGCCGCGCTTTTCACCTGACCCGTCACGGTATCCCGGAGTTCATGCCATGGGCATTTTTTCGCGCCTCAGCGACATCATCAATTCCAACCTCAACGCGCTTCTTGCGCGGGCAGAGGACCCTGAGAAGATCGTCCGCCTCATCATCCAGGAGATGGAGGACACGCTGGTCGAGGTGCGTTCGGCCGCGGCCCGGTCGATTGCCGACAAGAAGGAGGTGACGCGACGGATCGAGCAGCTGGAGGCCGCGCAGGCCGAGTGGCAGCGCAAGGCCGAGCTGGCGATCGAGAAGGACCGGGAGGACCTGGCCAAGGGGGCGCTGATCGCCAAGGCCAGGGCGGCCGAAACGGTCGAGCTGCTGCGGCAGGAACTGGCGACGATCGAGGCGGCGCTGGCCAAGACCGACGACGACATGGCCAAGCTGCAGGCCAAGCTGACCGAGGCCAAGAACAAGCAGAAGGCGCTGGCCATCCGTCACCAGACGGCGACGGACCGCATCCGCATCCGCACCCAGCTTCACGATGGGCGGATCGACGAGGCGCTCGCCCGCTACGCCGCCATCGAGCGCAAGCTGGACGACCTCGAAGGCCAGGTCGAAAGCTACGACCTCGGCCGGAAGGGGCCGAAGACGCTGGAGGAGGAGTTCGCCGAGTTGGAGGCCCAGTCTTCCGTCGAGCGGGAGCTCGAGGAGATGAAGGCCCGGTTGGCGGCGCGCCGCTGATCCCCGCCCGGCGCTGATCAGATTTCCCCGGTCTCCCGACGGTGCCCGGTCCGCAAGGACCGGGGCCGGAGGGGACCCGCGAGCCGGAGACAATGCATGGACGGACTGATCTTCGTCCCCCTGGTGATTTTCGTTTCGATCGTGGCGCCGCTCTGGCTGGTGCTGCACTACGTGACCCGGTGGCGGGCGACCCGGACGCTGTCCTCGGAGGACGAGAAGATGCTCGTCGATCTGTGGCACAGCGCCAAGCGGATGGAAGAGCGGATCGCCACGCTCGAGACCATCCTGGACCATGACGCTCCCGGATGGAGAGGACGGCAGCAATGAAACGCTTCAATCCCGGCGAAGCCCCGCATGACGGGACCTTCAACCCCAACCGGCTGTTCCGGATTCCGGAACGCGGGATGATTTTCGGCGTCTGTGCCGGATTGGCCGACTATTTCGGGCTGAAGGACTGGCAGGTCCGCGCGATCGTGATGCTGTTCCTGGTCGTCTTCCCGCCCCAGACCGTGCTGGTCTATCTGATCGCCGCGTTCTTCATGAAGCGGCGGCCGGCCCAGCTGTTCAGGAGTGAGGAGGAGGAAGAGGTCTGGCGCGGCGTGCACGGGCAGCCCGAGCGCACGCTGCATTCGCTGCGGCACAAGTTCCGGGAGCTGGAGGACCGGCTGGCGGGGTTGGAACGCCACGTGACCTCGCCGGAATACTCGCTCGACCGCCAGTTCCGGGATCTCGAGAAATGACGCGGGGAGGGTGCCCTTGACTCCGACCGCCCCGGAGGCCGACGTCCGGGACCGGCGGACCAGGAACACCGTCCACGCGGCCTACGGGCTTTACGCCCTGTCGCTCTTCTTCGGGGCACCGCTCCTGGCCGGCGTCGTCATCGCGTATCTGAAGCGTCGCGACGCGGCCGGCACCTTCTACCGCAGCCATGTCGACTGGCTGATCCGGACCTTCTGGATCGCGGTCGTCGTGGCCATCATCGGGACCGTCCTCTCGATCGTCCTGATCGGGGTGCCGATCCTGGTCCTGCTCGGCGTCTGGTTCGTCTACCGCGTCGTCAAGGGCTGGCTGCTGCTGGCCGAGGATCGGCCGGTCGGCGACGTGAACGCCCTTCTCTGAATTAACCAGTCCTTCACCAAACCAACCGCATGCTCCCGTACCCATTCTCATGGGAGAAGCATGTGATGAACGCCTATCGGGTCATGCTGAAGATCGACGGCGCGGTGGTCGAGGAGATGCTGGAGACGATCTCTCCCACCAGGCTGGAACGGTACGATCTGGCCAACCGCGCCTTCGCCCTGGCCCATGCCCGAAACGAGATCGAGCAGCTTGTGGAGCTGGACTGGGAGCTGCTGCCGCGCCCCTTGAACGCCTGACACGCCTTCCGGTCAGGCGGCGGTCGGGGCCGCCGCTTCGGTGACGAAGCCGCACCGGGCCAGCGTTTCGGCCATGTGCGGCGGCGGGGGCGCTACGACGGCGATCGGATCCCGGCTGGGATAGAGCGGCAGTAGGATCGCCCGGGCATGCAGGTGCTGAAACCGCCGGTCCGATCCCAGGCTGCCGCTGCCGTAGACCGGGTCGTCAACGATCGGGCAGCCGAGCGCTGCGCAGTGCACGCGGATCTGGTGGGTCCGGCCGGTGCGCGGGCGCAGCTCCAACCAGGAGCGGCCGTCCGCCTTGCCCATCACCCGATAATCCGTGATCGCGGGCTGTCCGTCCGGCGTCACCACCATGCGCCAGCCGCTTTTCGGCGTCACCTTGGCAAGCGGCAGCTCGATGCGGCCTTGCGGCTCGGGCGGCTCTCCCTCGACGATCGCCCAATAGGTCTTCTCGGCGCGTCCGGAGGCGAACAGCCGGCCCAGCTTGGCCAGCGCCTTCCGGTGCCGGCCGAGGACGAGGCAGCCGCTCGTGTCCCGGTCCAGCCGGTGGGCAAGGGAGGGCGGCTTCGGCAGGCCGAAGCGCAGATACTCGAAATGCTGCTCCAGATTGGGCCCGCCGCCCGGCCCCGCATGGACGGGCAGCCCCGCCGGCTTGTCGATGACCAGCATCAGCGGATCGCGGTAGAGGACGCGCGCCAGGATGTCCTCCTCGCTCAACGCCCGTGCCTGGCGTGCATGGGGGCGCCACGCCGGGCGGGGCGCGGGTTTCCGGATCGTTTCGACCATCAGAAGCGGTTCTCCCGGACAAGGGCGGTGTACCAGCGGTAGCTGTCCTTGGGCGTCCGCTCAAGGCTGCGGCGGTCCACATGCACGAGGCCAGGGCGCCGCTCATAACCTTCATCCCACTGGAAGCCGTCCAGAAGGGGCCACAGGAAACAGCCCCGGACGTCACAGCCTGCCGCGATCGCATCGGCTAGGGCGGAGAAATATTCCTCCGCCCAGCCGATCCGCGCGTCCCGGATGTTCCCGTTCGCGTCCGGTCCGGCCTCGGCATCGGGCCCGGTCGCGCCCAGATAGACCAGCGGATTGTCGAAGCGGTCCCGCAGGGCGGCCAGCAGGTCGCGCAACGGACCGCCCCCGGCCGTGGCCGTGCGCTCCGTCGCGCCGGGCGGCTTCGGGGAAAGCGTGAAGCCCAGCGCGGCGTCCCGGTCCGGCGCCGCCCAGCCCTGTCCGGCATGGTCGAGCATGATGAAGTCGACCGGCTGCCGGACCGTGTCCAGGTCCCGGTCTTCCGTGAAGGGGCGGATCCCGTCTGCCAGCACCTCCGGATATTTGCCCGTCATCAGAGGGTCGAGCGTCGAGCCGTTCAGCAGCGCGTCGGCGAGGAATGCCGCGTCCGCAGCCCCCTGGGTGTCGTCGGCGGGGAGGATCGACCGGAAGTCGATCGCGGCGCCGATCAGCCATCGGGCGTTTTCCCGGCGCAGCGCCCCGATTGCCAGCCCCTGCGCGAGATTTAGGTGATGCAGCGCGGCGCAGAAGGCGCGGCGCTCGGCCAGGCCGGGGGCGTGACGGCCCGTCGCGTGTCCCATCCAGGCGGTAGTCGCGACGCCGGCCACCGGCAGCCAGTGTTGGATTCTGTCGCCCAGCCGGTCGGCGGCGGTGCAGGCGTAGTCGACGAAGCGCCGGGCGGTGTCCCGGCTGCGCCAGCCGCCCCGGAACTCCAGCTCCTGCGGCAGGTCCCAGTGGTAAAGAACGGCCCAGGGCCGGATCCCGGCCTCCAGCACGCCGTCGACCAGCCGTTCGTAGAAGTCCAGGCCCTTGCGGTTCAGCCGCCCGCCGCCTTCGGGAAACAGCCGGGGCCAGGCGATGGAGAAGCGGTAGGCTTTGATCCCGAGCCGGGCCATGAGCTCGATATCCTTCGGCCAGCGCCGGTAGTGATCGGCCGCGACCGCGCCGGTGCTGCCGTCGGCAATCCGGCCGGGCTGGCGGCAGAACCGGTCCCAGATGCTCTCGCCGCGCCCGTCCTCGGCGACGGCGCCCTCGACGGAATAGGCGACGGTCGCGGTTCCCCAGAGGAAGTCGTCGGGAAAGGTCGGCATTGCGGATCGGCTGTCGGGAGAGGAGTTTCCGGATCCAGAGGCCGGGTGATCCGTGGCGGATCGCCCCCGGCCCCCTTGTCTTGTTCGCGAGGGAGCGTTCAGCCCCAGGGGCCGGAGGGCGCCCGGCCGGCGCCGGCCATCGCGCGGAGCCGGGCGACCCGGTTCGCCGTGGACGGATGGGTCGAGAACAGACCGTCGACGGCGTGGGCGTGCAGGGGGTTGATGATGAAGAGATGGGCGGTCGCCGGGCTGCGCTCCGCCGCGGGATTGACGATGCCCCGGGCAAAGGCCTCGATCCGCTGCAGCGCGCTCGCCAGCCACAGGGGATGGCCGCAGATTTCCGCACCGACGCGGTCGGCCTCGTATTCCCGCGACCGGCTGATCGCCATCTGCACCATCATGGCGGCAAGCGGCGCCAGGATCGCGGTCAGCAGAACGCCGACGATGCCCAGCGGGTTGTTGCGGTTGTCGCTGCTCATGCCGCCGAAGAAGAAGGCGAAGTTTGCGATCATGGACAGGGCGCCGGCCAGCGTGGCCGTGACCGTCATGATCAGCGTGTCGCGATGCTTGATATGGGCCAGCTCATGGGCGATGACGCCGGCCACCTCCTCGGAGCTGAGACGGCGCAAGAGGCCGGTCGTCGCCGCGACCGCGGCGTGTTCCGGGCTGCGGCCGGTAGCGAAGGCATTCGGCTGGTCGGTATCGATGACATAGACCTTCGGCATCGGCAGGCCCGCCCGGTCGGCCAGCTGCGCGACGAGGCCGTAGAATTCGGGCGCCGTGCGCCGGTCCACCTGCCGGGCGTTGTGCATGCGCAGGACCACCTTGTCGGAGTTCCAATAGGCGAACGCGTTCATCCCCAGGGCCACCAGAAGGCCGATGACCATTCCGCCCTGCCCGCCCAGAAGATAGCCGGCGCCGAGGAACAGCGCCGTCAGGGCGGCCAGCAGCATCGCCGTGCGCATGTAACCCATCATGATCCGTGTGCGACCTCCCTAAACCGGAAGCTGTAGCAAGCGTGCGACGAACATATGGTTCACTGCCGAGGAGGGCACAAGCCATGGACAATTCTCCGGGCCGAACCCTATCTATGGGGAATGATGAAAGAGCACTCGATCCGTGACGCGACGCGGCCCGCGCCCCCGTCCGACATAGCCGAAGCCGGACCGGCCGCCCCGTCGCCCGACGCGGGCGCCCCCGTCCAGAAGCCGGGCGAGATCGGCGGCCGGGACGGTCCGGAGCCGACGCGCTACGGAGACTGGGAAGTCAACGGCCGCTGCAGCGACTTCTGATCTTCTGTCCGGCCCCTGGCGTCCCGGGCACAGTTGTCTCACCCAGCATATTAGGATAATATTCCGATAATAGGAATCGGAAGCTGAGCCTTGCGTCTATTCCCTTGGATCCCTGCGCTTATCCTCGGTGCCTGCCCGGCCGCGTCCACGGCCGGCGACACGCTTCCGGGACCGGTGGAGGCCGAGGTCCTGCAGGTTGTCGACGGCGACACGCTGGCGGTGCGCGCGCGCATCTGGCTCGGCCAGACGGTCGAGACCCGGGTCCGGATTGCCGGCATGGACACCCCGGAACGTCGCGGCGATTGCGAGGCCGAGAAGGCGCTGGCCGAAGCCGCGCGGCAGGCGCTCGCAAGCCTTGTCGGCAGCGGGACGGTGCTGCTCCGGGACATTTCCAACGACAAGTATGGCGGGCGCGTCCTGGCGCGGGTCGAGGCCGCCGACGGCAGGGACGCGCGGCAGACGCTGATGGCGGCCGGGCTGGCGGCCCCGTATGAGGGGCGGGGTCCCCGGACCGACTGGTGTGCCGGGCTGCCGCCAGCCGCTGCGGCGCGGGAAGCGGTCAGCAGCAACGGCTGATGCCGCCCTTGCCGCCGCCGTAGCGCCTTGCCTGGCGATCCCTGAAGAACTCCTCGAAGGTCATGACCGGTTCGCCCGGGTGGCAGGACTGCCGGTGCCGGACATAGGTCTCGTAATCCGGGATCCCGACCATGAGCCGCGCCGTCCGGCAGGCGAGCCGGGCGAGTTCGCGCCATTTGCCCTCGTCCCTCTCAGGCACGGCCGGCCTCCATCGCTCCTTCGGCGGGTGCCATCTCGTGGGCGGTGGCCCTTGGATTGGCAAGCGCGCGGCGTGTCCAGAGGACACCGAAGAATGCCGTGGACAGGACCACGAAGATGAACAGCGCGCACAGGCCGGCATCGACATAGTCGTTGAGGATGACCCGCTGCATCTCCTGTGCGGACGCGGCCGGGGCCAGGATTTCGCCGGCGGCCAGCGCCTCCCGGAACTTCCCGGCATGGGCAAGGAAGCCGATCCCGGGATCGCCGTGGAAGATCTTCTGCCAGCCGGCGGTCAGCGTGCAGACGAGAAGCCATCCCGCGGGCAGGATCGTCACCCACGCGTAGCGCTCGCGCTTCATCTTGAAGAGGACGACCGTGCAGAGGATGAGGGCGATCGCCGCCAGCATCTGGTTGGAGATGCCGAACAGCGGCCAGAGGGTGTTGATGCCGCCCAAAGGATCGATGACGCCCTGGTAGAGGAAGTATCCCCACGCCGCGACCGACAGCGTGGTCGCCACCAGATTGGCGGACCAGGACTCGGTCCGGCCGAGCGCCGGCACGACCGTGCCCAGCAGATCCTGGATCATGAACCGGCAGACCCGGGTTCCGGCATCGACCGTCGTCAGGATGAACAGGGCTTCGAACAGGATGGCGAAATGGTACCAGAACGCCATCATCGCCTGGCCGCCCAACGCGCCCGACAGGATATGGGCCATCCCGACAGCGAGCGTCGGCGCCCCGCCGGCACGGGACAGCACCGTCGCCTCACCGACGTCTCGGGCGGTGCCTTCGATCACTTCAGGCGCGATCGGGAAGCCCCAGCCCGAGATCACCTGCGATGCCTCCGCGGGCGTCGCCCCTATCAGACCGGGCGGGCTGTTCATGGCGAAGTAGAGCCCGGGCTCGAGCACGCTCGCCGCGATCAGGGCCATGATAGCGACGAAGGATTCCGTCAGCATCGCGCCGTAGCCGATGAAGCGGATCTGCTCCTCGCTCTCGATCATCTTCGGGGTCGTGCCCGACGCGATCAGCGAATGGAAGCCGGAGACCGCGCCGCAGGCGATGGTGATGAACAGGAAGGGAAACAGGCTGCCGGTGAAGACCGGGCCGGTGCCGTCGATGAAGCGGGTGACCGCCGGCATCTGCAGCTCCGGCCGGACGACGACGATGCCGATCGCAAGCGCCGCGATCGTGCCGATCTTGAGGAAGGTCGAGAGATAGTCCCGTGGCGCCAGGAGCAGCCAGACCGGGAGGACCGAGGCGACGAAGCCGTAGCCGATGATGATCAGCGCCAGGCTTTCACCGCTGAGGGTGAAGATCGGCGCCAGGGTCGGGCTGGCGCTGACGGTCTGTCCGAACACGATCGCCAGCATCAGGAGCACGAAGCCGATCGCGGACATCTCG
>JAJUFW010000604.1 GCA_029263555.1 Alphaproteobacteria bacterium | reverse complement strand
GGTGGGTTCGCCGTTCGAGATCTATGAGCGTCCGGCGAACCAGTTCGTGGCGTCCTTCGTCGGCCGCATCAACCGGCTTTCCGGAAGCCGGACCGGCGACGGCGCGATCGCGGTCCGGGGACAGCGGATCCTGGGATCGCCGGAGATCGCGGCGGGCGAGGTCGACGTGATGGTGCGGCCCCACCGCATCAGGATCGAATGGAACGGAACGGGGCGTGTTCACCAGGACGGAACGAACGCCGTGCTCGGGCGGCTGGTCAGGACCACCTTCGTCGGCGACGTCGTGCAGTTCCATATCGCCGTCGGCGAAGATGAGCTGCTGGTCGAGCAGCCGACCACCGGCCGCCCCGACCTGCCGGAGCCGGGCACGCCGGCATGCCTGAACTGGCGAATCGAGGACACGCTGGTCTTTCCGAAGGAGCAGGCGCGATGACCGCCGCGGCGCTTTCCGCGCCCGGCAGGACGCGCCCCGGCGGGAGGCGGGCCGGGCTTGCCGTCGCGCTGCTGCTCCCGATCGCCCTCGTGAATGCCGTCGCCTTCCTGGCCCCGGTCCTCAATCTCGCGCGCATGTCCTTTAACGAGGCCCTGCCCGGCGGCGGGATCGGGGACGCGTTCACCTTCGAGAACTGGATCGGGCTGCTCCGCGACCCCTTCTATGTCGAGCTGATCGTCAACTCGATCGGAATCAATCTCTTCATCACGCTGCTGACGCTGGTCCTTTCCTATCCGATCGCGCTCTATCTCCACCGGACGACCGGACGTTGGCGCAGCTTCCTGACGGTCCTCGTCATTTCGCCGCTGCTCACCTCCGCCGTCGTCAGGACCTATGGCTGGATCGCGATCCTCTCGGACTCCGGGCCGGTGGCGCAGGCGATCGCTGCGCTCGGTTTCGTGCCGCCGCGGCTGATGTTCAACACGACGGGCGTGGTGATCGGCCTGACCGAGATCCTGATGCCCTACATGATCCTCTCGCTGCTAGCCGGCTTCGGGCGTCTCGACCCGAGGGTCGAGGAGGCGGCGCGGACGCTCGGGGCTACGCCCTTCGTCACCTTCCGCCGCGTCGTGCTGCCGTTGACCCTGCCCGGGATCGCGCTCGGCTGCCTGCTGTGCTTCGTCCTGGCCATTTCGTCCTTCATTACGCCGCGTCTCATGGGCGGCGGACGCGTCTTCCTGCTGGCGACGGAAATCTACGACCAAGCGATCGTGACCCTGAATTGGCCCCTGGCGGCGACGCTCTCGATGCTCGTCCTGCTGATCTTCGGGGCGGCGCTGGCGGCCTATTCGCGTGTGCTGAAGGCGGTGGAATAGGAGGCGAGGATGGAAGAGAGCCGGGCATCGCTGCCCATGCGCATCCTGGTGGCCGTGCTTTTCCTGTTCCTGCTGGCCCCCGTGCTCCTGGTATTTCCGGTCTCGTTCAGCGGCGACGAGGTGCTCTCCTTTCCGCCGGACTCATGGTCGCTGCGCTGGTACGAAAACCTGCTCGGGCACGATAGGATGCTCGCGGCCTTCGGGACCAGCCTGCTGCTCGGCGTGGTGGTGACGGCGCTGTCGCTCGCGATCGCGATCCCGGCGGCCTACGCGATCGTGCGCCTGCGGGTCCGTGGGTCCGAGTTTCTCTTCAACCTGTTCACGGCGCCGCTCCTCCTCCCGACCATCGTCCTCGGCCTTGCGATCCTCATCGTCTTCGCGTCGGCGGGGCTTCTCGCGACCATGCAGGGCCTGGTCGCGGCCCATCTGGTCGTGACGCTGCCCTATGCGCTGCGGATCCTTGCCGTTTCCTTGAGCAACATGGATCTGGCGTGCGAGGAGGCGGCGGCGACGCTCGGGGGGACGCCGTTCACCGTGTTCCGGCGTGTGACACTGCCGATGATGCGCCCCGGCATCGTCGCCGCGACGGCGCTCTGCTTTCTCGTGTCCTTCGACGAGGTGGTGATCACGCTCTTCCTCACCGGGCCCAGGATCAGCACCCTCCCGGTCGAGCTTTTCCACCATGTCGAGAACCGCGCCGACCCGCTGGTGGCGAGCGTGTCCGTCCTTCTCATACTGCTGACGCTCGCGGTCGTCCTGATCGTGGACCGGTCGGTCGGGCTTTCGCGGACCTTCGTGAAATAGGTCCGGTTCGGACCCGGCCGGCCGCGGCGACGATCGATCCGCGTGCCGGCGACAGGGCCGTTGCCGGACCGCCGGAAGCGTTTCCGACGGTCCGGCGGCAGGGGTTTTCAGCCGTTACCGGCCGGCCGCCTGCGCGGCGTAGCCGTAGCTGTC
>JAJUFW010000641.1 GCA_029263555.1 Alphaproteobacteria bacterium | reverse complement strand
CATATCGACGTGATGGACGGGCATTTCGTGCCGAACCTCACGATCGGCCCGGCGGTGGTCAAGGCGCTCCGTCCCCATACCGACAGGCCGATGGACGTCCATCTGATGATCGCGCCGGTCGACTGGGCGATTGCCGATTTCGCCGCGGCCGGCGCCGACATCATCACCTTCCATCCGGAAGCGGGATACCACCCGCACCGCACGGTCCAGCTGATCAAGTCCAAGGGCGTCAGGGCCGGCGTGGCGCTGAGCCCCGCGACGCCCGTCGCCGCCGTGGAGGAGCTGATCGGCGACATCGACCTCGTGCTGGTGATGACGGTCAATCCGGGATTCGGCGGCCAGAGCTTCATCGACAGCCAGCTGGACAAGATCGCCCGCCTTCGATCGATGATCGACGCCTCCGGCCGCACCATCGATCTTGAGGTGGATGGCGGCATCACGGTCGAGACGGCGCCCAAGGCCGTCGCGGCCGGCGCCGACCTGCTGGTGGCCGGAACCGCCAGCTTCAAGGGTGGGCCCGCGGCCTACGCGGACAACATCAGCAAGCTGCGGGGCTAGAGCCGGCGAACATGGAGCGCACGCGGGGCACCGGCCGGACGCTCAGGTCAGAACTGACCCGCCTCGCCTTCGGCAGTGGCCTCTATTCGCTCACGCTCGGCCGCACGGGACCCCGCGACCTAGTCCTGGTGCCGACCGATCCCTGGCCCGGCGATGCCGACCGGGGCGCCGCCATCGTCAACGGCGAATTCCGCCTGTCCGGCCAGACGCTGCCCTCGAGCGCCCCGGACTGGCTTTCGGACCGCGTCGGCGAGGATGTCGTCGCCCAGCTGCACGCCTTCGAATGGCTTCGCGACCTGCGGGCGCTGTCCGGAGACGCGGCGCGCCGGCAGGCCCGGCTCCTGGTCTCCGACTGGCTGGACCGGCACGACCGCTGGCACGAGCTGGCCTGGCGGCCCGACGTCCTGGGCTTGCGCGTGTCGAACTGGCTCGGTACCCACGATTTCTTCTGCGCCTCGGCCGACGACGATTTCAGGCTGGCCGTGTTCGCCAGCCTGGCGCGGCAGGTGAAGCACCTGTCGCGGGTCCTGCCCGGCCCCCTGGCGGGCGCTCCGCTCCTGTACGCGGTCAAGGGCCTGATCTACGGGGCGGTGTGCCTGCCCGACGCGGTGCACAAGCTGGAGCCCGCTCTCAAGCTGCTGGAGCGGGAGCTGGCGCAGCAGATCCTGCCGGACGGCGGCCATGTGCAGCGCGACCCGGCCGTGCATCTGACCCTGCTGCGCCACCTGGTCGACATGCGGGGCGTGCTGCGGGCCGCCCGCGCCGCGGGGCTGGACGTCGATGCGCCTCCGGCGCTGCAGCGCGCGATCGACCGCATGGCGCCGGCGCTTCGCTTCTATCGCCACGGGGACGGCGGCTTGTGCCTGTTCAACGGGTCGAACGAATGCGAGCCGGTGCTGATCGACGCCGTGCTCAACCAGGCCGACGCGCGGGGACGGCCGCTCAAGAGCGCGCGTCATTCGGGGTTCGAACGGATCTCGGCCGGGCGGACCCTCGTCATCATCGACGCCGGCATGCCGCCGCCGCCCGGGCTGGACCGGGGCACCCATGCGGGCACCCTGTCCTTCGAGCTGTCGGTCGGGCGCGAGCGCATGATCGTCAATTGCGGCGCCTGGCAGGGCGCCGGGCCGAACGGCGCGGGCTGGGCGCTGGCGTTGCGCGGCACGCCCGCCCATTCGACGGCGACGCTGGGCGACACCAATTCCAGCGGCCTGATCGACGGGGGAGGCCTGTCCCGGCGGCCCAGGACCGTTACCGTCGACCGCCAGGAATCGGACGGGGCCGTGCTGATCGAGGCAAGCCACGACGGCTATCTGGACCACTTCGGCATCACCCATCACCGGCGGCTCTATATCAGCCCCCGAGGCGACGACATCCGGGGCGAGGACCGGCTGGACGGCCCGGCCGGGCACGCCTACGCCGTGCGGTTCCATCTGCACCCGGCGGTGCAGGTCTCGCTGTCGCAGCGCGGCGATACGGCGTTGATCCGGCTG
>JAJUFW010000626.1 GCA_029263555.1 Alphaproteobacteria bacterium | reverse complement strand
GCACTGGATGAAGGCATCCGCGAGCCCCGTCACGCCCAGGCCGATCCGCCGCTTGTTCCGCGCCTCCTCGGCCTGGGCCGGAAGGGGGAATTCGGAGATGTCGACCACATTGTCCATCATCCGGACGGCGACGGGCACGATCTCCCGCAGGCGGTCGAGATCGAGCCGGGCCCGCGGCGTGAACGGGTCGCGCACGAGCCGGGCCAGGTTGACCGAGCCCAGGAGGCAGGCGCCATAGGGCGGCAGCGGCTGCTCGCCGCAGGGATTGGTCGCCTGAATCGTCTCGCAATAGGCGAGATTGTTCATCCGGTTGATCCGGTCGATGAAGATCACGCCCGGTTCGGCATAGTCGTATGTGGCCCGCATGATCCGGTCCCAGAGATCGCGGGCGCGCAAGGTCCGGAAGGGCACCCCGGCGAAGGACAGGGTCCAGTCCTCGTCCCGCTCGACCGCGGTCATGAAGGCGTCGGTCGCCAGAACGGACAGGTTGAACATGCGCAGGCGGCCCGGTGTCCGCTTGGCGTCAATGAACTCCTCGATGTCGGGGTGATCGCAGCGCAGCGTCGCCATCATGGCGCCCCGGCGGGACCCTGCGCTCATGATCGTCCGGCACATGGCGTCCCAGACATCCATGAAGGAGAGGGGGCCCGAGGCGTCGGCCCCCACGCCGTGCACCGGCGCGCCCCGCGGCCGCAGGGTCGAGAAGTCGTAGCCGATCCCGCCGCCCTGCTGCATGGTCAGCGCCGCCTCCTTCAGATGGTCGAAGATGCCGACCATGCTGTCGGGGATCGTGCCCATCACGAAGCAGTTGAACAGGGTGACGGCGCGGCCCGTCCCGGCGCCGGCCAGGATCCGGCCCGCCGGCAGGAACTGGAAGTCCTCCAGGATGCCGTAGAACCGCCGTGCCCAGAGCTTCGGGTCCCGTTCCGGCGCGGCAAGCGCGCCGGCGACGCGACGCCAGGTGTCTTCCACCTCCGTATCCACCGGAACCCCATCCGGCGTGCGGAGGCGGTACTTCATGTCCCAGATGCGCCGGGACACGTCGGTCAGTACCGTCATCGGGCCGCCCTTCCGATGGAAGCGCCATCAAGGCGAAACAATAGGGAGCGGCGGACAGCCGGTCAAGTCGGATGTTCTAGTTTTGTTCGTGGAATCAGCCTTCAGCCGCGGCCGGCAGGGGCCGGTCGGGATGGTTCCGGCGGACCGTCGCCGGCCCGCCTTCGGCGACGACCAGGCGGTCGCTCGCCGCCTCCAGCTCCTGCTCCAGACGCCGCAGGAACTCGTCACGCGGAAGCCCGGGCGGGATCGCCGGCAGGAACTCGACGGTGATGGTGCCGGCCCGCTTGCGCAGGCTGCGGCGCGGCCAGAACACGCCGGCGTTCAGGGCCATCGGCACGACCGGGACCTGAAGCGCTTCGTAAAGCGCGGCGATGCCGATGCGGTAGGGGGCGGCGGCGCCGGGCGCGACCCGGGTGCCTTGCGGAAAGATCACGATCTTCCGGCGCTGCGCCACCATGCGGCGGGCGCCCTCTATCATGCTGGTGATGGCCCTTCCGCGCGCGCCGCGGTCGACCGGGATCAGATCCGCCTTCGCCGCGTACCAGCCCCAGATCGGGATCCACATCAGCTCCCGCTTCAGCACGATCGCCGGATCGTCGAAGAGGAGGTGGAGCTTCATCGTCTCCCAGGCCGACTGATGCTTCGCCGCGATGATGCAGGGGCCTTCGGGCACCAGCTCCCGGCCGACGACGCGGTAGTCGAGCCTCAGGATTCGCCGCTCCAGGAAGCTCACGGTCCTGAGATACCATCGCACCACGGCCAGGAAGACGCGCCTGGGAAGGACGAGGGTCCAGAGGATCCCGAAGCAGCAAAGCGTCGTCCAGGCGAAGAACACCGCGTTGAAGAGATGAGAGCGCAGATCGGCCATGAAATTGATGTGCCCGGCGTTGGTCGGCGGGACGGCATGATCGGCCGCCCGGTCCGGCGCGCAGCATAACCGCTTGCCGCCGGCTCGCAAGCATTCCGGCGCGGACCGATCCGCCCGGACTTCTGCCAAGCGCGTCAGCCGATCTCGAGCGGCAGGAAGACCGCCTGGCCATTCCGCTCGGTCAGCAGCAGGACGCTCGACCGGCCCGCCTGCCGGGCTTCCTC
>JAJUFW010000419.1 GCA_029263555.1 Alphaproteobacteria bacterium | reverse complement strand
TCCCCGGAAGATGTTCGGGGCCTCCAGCCGGTCGGTGCGCAGAAGGCAGACGCCGCCCTTCTGCGCGCCCCAAGGACGCGTGAACACCAGCGTGTAATAGAACCCGTCCTTCGCGACGATATTGCTAGGATTGAACAGGCCGACCGGCCGGCCGCGATCACCTTCGTACCGCCAGGGCGGCATGGCGATCGCCCGGCGTTCCGGGCCCGGGCCGTTGAAGCTGCGCCCGCCATAGGTCTAAACCTCCCAGGTCACGGCATTCTCCCAGCATCCGCGGTAGGAGCCGCTGGCACACAAGCCGCGACGGTGATGCCCGTGATATTCGTTGTGGACCAGGGCGAACACCCGGCTGCCGTCGAGGGTGTAGGGGCTCATCAGCCAGGCGCGATCGTCATAGGCGGCAGGATCGTCCTGGTTCCCCCCGCGATAGATGACCGTGCAGTCATGCCGGAGAGCATCGAGATCCGGGCCGACGAAGGCGCGGTTGACGTAATGCGTCGCGATCAGGCGGATCGTGCCGTCCGCGTCCCGGAAGGCGCGGGCGGGCCCGTCCGGCACGTCCAGGGGCTCGCAGGCCTCTTCCGTGTAATCGAATACCGTCTCGATCGTGCCGGCGAGACGGATCGAAAGATCCTCCGCCATCGCGGCCGGAGCGCCCAGGCAAGTCAGCAACGCGGCAACGGCGAAAGGGCGCAGCAGATCTACCGGCATCAGAACCTCCGATCCAGGGGGCGTCAGGACGACGACCGGGCCCGCACGCGCCGTGGCGGCCGGGCCTTCCGCCCCCAACCGAATGTCTCGTGAAAGGAACGAAATTATGACGAAGGTGCTCTTCCTCAACGGCGGCGCCGCCATCCGGGGTCGCGACACCGCCTATCTCGAACTCGACGGACCGCAGGCCTTCCTGAACCGGGGAGGCATCAATCTCGGCGACATGCTGGTCTATGATGCGACGCTGAAGATCATCGAGTTCGACGGCATCAGCAACATCCAGTTCCGCGAAAACTGGCAGGCCCGGGACATCGACCGGATCAACGCCGAACACGGCGTGTGCATCATCCGCGGCTCGAACTACTTCGCGGAATCGATCGATCTGGGCGATCTCGTGCCGCTGGTCGAGAAACTGAAGATGCCGATCGTGCCGATCGGCGTGGGCGCGCAGGCCGCCACCTACAAGCGCCTGCGCCTGCCCGAGGGTACGAAGCGGTTCCTCAAGGCGGTCGCCGAACGGTGTCATTCGATCGGCGTGCGTGGCCACTACTCGGCCGAGGTGCTGAACGACGCCGGCATCAAGAACGTCTCGGTCATCGGCTGCCCCTCGATCTTCCGCAGCCTGCGACCGACCCAGAAGATCCAGAAGAAGCCCTGGTCCGAGGACCTGCGGGTCGGGCTGACCCTGAACAAGTACCTCTCCGGCGAATACGCCGAGGACCAGATCAAGTCGCTGCGGCTGCAGCGCGAGTTCCTGGTGCTCCTCGCCAACATGAAGAGCTCCGTCCTCTACTCCCAGGGCGAGAAGGACGAGTTCATCCTGGCCAACGGCCTGAAGGACCTGGAGCAGCAGGCGCTGCGGTCCATCCTGGCCAAGTACTCGCTGTCCGAGGACGATCCCGCGGTCGTCGACTTCCTGCGCAGCCGCACCAAGGTGTTCCTGGACATCGATTCCTGGGGCCGTGACGTGGCGGATGTCGATTTCATGATCGGCTTCCGGCTTCACGGCAACGTGATGGCGCTCCACCAGGGCATCCCGGCCGTGTTCTACACCTACGATTCCCGGGTGAAGGAAATAGCCGAGCTGTTCCACATGCCGTTCATCGATTCCGCCGGGTTCCGCCGGATCGACATCCGGCAGATCTACGAGGCGACGGACTTCGACGCGTTCGAGGCGGCCTACGCCCGGCAGTACCGTCATCTGGCAGCGTTCCTGGATGCCAACGGCCTGCGCCACCGCCTGACCCCGCCCGCCCCGTCCGAGCAGCCGGTGATCCGGGGCGAGGGAGCGCCGGATGTCGGGACGGAAATGAAGCTTCCGATCCGGCCCGAGGACATGGCGGCGTGGTACGACCGCGAAATCTCCTGGATGACCCAGGAAATCGCACGCCTCCGGTCCCGCGACTGGCACCTGACCAGGACGATCCAGGACCTGCGCCAGGAGGCGGCGAAGACCGCCATGGCAGCCGAGTGATCCCGAGCGGATCGGAAAAGCCCCGCCGGGTCCTCGTGACCGGCGGGGCGGGCTTCATCGGCTCGGCCGTGATCCGGCTGATCATCGCCGAGACGGACTGGCATGTCCTCAACGTGGACAAGCTGACCTATGCAGGCAGCCTGGACACGCTTTCGGGCGTCCAGGCCGATCCCCGGTACAGCTTCGTCCGGGCCGATATCGGGGACGGGCCGGCGATTGCGCGGCTCTTGAAGCGCTTCGCGCCGGACATCGTGCTCAATCTTGCGGCCGAATCCCATGTCGACCGGTCGATCGACGGGCCGGCCGCATTCGTGGAAACGAACGTCCTCGGCACCTTCACCCTGCTGGAGGCGGTCCGGGCCTATTGGGACGGACTTTCCGGTACGGCCCGCGACCGGTTCCGCTTTCATCACGTGTCGACGGACGAGGTGTTCGGAAGCCTGGGCCCGGACGGGCATTTCGACGAATCCTCTCCCTACCGCCCGAACTCCCCCTATTCCGCGAGCAAGGCCGCGTCCGACCATTTTGTCCGGGCCTGGCATCGGACCTATGGCCTGCCCGCGATCATCAGCCACTGCTCGAACAACTACGGGCCGTTCCAGTTTCCGGAGAAGCTGATCCCACTCACCATCCTGAACGCCCTGGAAGGCAAGCCGCTGCCGGTCTACGGCACGGGGCTGAACGTGCGCGACTGGCTGTTCGTCGACGACCACGCCCGCGCGCTCCTGCGCATCGCCACGGCCGGCACGCCCGGCGAGACCTACGGCATCGGCGGGGCGGCGGAGCGCACCAATCTTGAGGTGGTGAAGGAGGTCTGCGCTATCCTGGACGACCTGCTGCCCTCCTCCCCCCATCGGCCGCACGCCCGCCTCATCACCTTCGTCGCGGACCGCCCGGGGCACGACGCCCGCTACGCGATCGACAGCGCGAAGCTGCGCGGCAGCCTGGGCTGGCAGCCGCGAGAAGACTTCTACTCTGGGCTTGCCAAGACGGTCCGGTGGTACCTTGCCAACCGCGCATGGTGGCAGGACATCCGCACCGGACGCTACGGCGGCGAGCGGCTGGGCCTAGCCGCGTCCTGACCTCGGCCATCAGAAGCCGTGTTTCTCCAACGCCGCTATGCTGGCGGCTGCGGTCCGGTACAGAACGAAGGTCTGGCCGGCATTCTCCCTGGAGAACCGGATGCCTTGCCGGTCATCGACCAGCTCCCGGCCCGGTCCCGACCAGC
>JAJUFW010000461.1 GCA_029263555.1 Alphaproteobacteria bacterium | reverse complement strand
TCCGTTGATCGCGATCCCTCTCTTCGTCCTGACCGGGATGATCTTCGAACGGTCCGGCGTCGCCGAGCGGCTGGTCCGGTTCGCCTCCGCCCTGGTCGGGCCGCGCCGGGGCGGGCTCGCGCTCGTCGCCATTCTCGTCTGCATGATCATGGGCGGAATGTCGGGATCGGGACCGGCCGATGCGGCCGCCGTGGCGACCGTCATGGTGCCCAGCATGATGCGCGCGGGCTATCCGAAGCCGTTCACGGCCAGCGTGATCGCCGCTGCCGCCTCCACCGCGATCCTGATCCCGCCGTCGATCGCGCTCATCGTCTATTCGATCATGGTGCCGGGCGTCGACCTCCGGGCGCTGTTCGCCGGCGGCTTGGTGCCGGGCCTGCTCGCCGGGCTCGCCGTCGCCATGCCGTCGATGTATCTCTCCTGGCGACGGGGCTTCGGCGCCGCCGAAGCCGCCGACCGCCCGCCGCTGCTCAAGAGCTTCCGGGAGGCGCTGCCGGGCCTGCTGGCGCCGGTGATCATTCTGGGCGGGCTGCGGACCGGCCTGTTCACCCCGACCGAGGCGGCGGCCGTCGCCGTTGCCTACGGCCTCCTGGTCGGCATGGTCATCTACCGCAGCATGAGCCTCCGCGACCTCTACTCGGCTCTGGCCGAAAGCGCGGAAACCTCGGCCGTGATCATGATCATCATCTCGCTCGCAGGCATCTTCGCCTGGGCGGGATCGACGCTCGGCGCCTTCGATACCGCGGCGGGACTCCTGATCGGCATCTCCGACAGCCCCGGCGTTGTGCTGGCGATGATCATGGTCCTTCTGCTGCTGGCAGGCATGGTCCTCGACGGGGTCACGATCTATCTCGTCACCCTGCCGCTCCTCCTGCCGCTGGTCACCGCCTTCGGATGGAACGTCACGTGGTTCGGGATCGTGATGGCCATGAACATCGCCATCGGCCAGTTCACGCCGCCGGTCGCCGTCAACCTGATGGTGAGCTCGCGGGTGGCCGGGGTTCCGATGGAAAGCACCTTCCGCTGGACCCTGTGGATGGTGGCGTCGATGATCGCCGCGATGGTGCTGGTGATCCTTTTCCCGCAGATCGCCCTCTGGCTGCCGACGGCGCTCGGCTACCGGGCGACCTGAGGTCAGCCATAGCCGAAAAGCCGTGCGGCCTCCGCCGTCTCGCGTTCGATGGTCCGCAGATCCCGGTCGTCGAACGCGGGGCGGTAATAGCCCGGAAACCGGATCGTCGCGGCCAGACTGTCGCGCAGATCCGCCTCCGCCGGCAACCGGCAATGGGCGAACATCTTCTCGAGCCATCCCTTCGGATCGCGACAGAGATCCTCGAACCGGACGACCAGGGAGGCCGCCCGCAACGGCGCCGAGTCCGCGAGCCGCCCGGCCAGGAACCGGTGCACCTGGGCCCAGTAGCGGGCCCAGCCTTCAACCTCCGCCCCGCGTTGCCAGCAGTCGAGAATTTCGGCCGTCGCGTCGGGATCGCCGAAATCCAGGGGTCGGCGGTCCAACCCGAATTCGAAATGGCCGACGCGCTGCATGTAGCGCAGTGCCCGCGGGTGCCTGCGCTCGCCCGCGCAGAACAGCGCGTGCTGCTTCATCAGCGACGCGATGTGCCAGACCGGTTCGCGCACCGGGATGACGAAGCGGGCGTCCGGGAACAGGTTCAGGAGATAATCGAACCGCAGGATATTGTAGTTGCCCTTGGCGAGATAGCGCCTGCCGCCGCGGATCAGGAGCAGCTTGCGGATATGGTCCCGGTAGAAGGCCTCGAACTCCGCCCTTGAGCCGTCCGGCCCGATCACGTTGCTGCGTCCGGGTTCGTGGGATTCGGGAAAGAACGCCATCCACAGCATTTCTTCCAGCGCCTCCGGGCTGTCGGGCGTGACCATGAGCCCGTCGGCATGGGCGCGTTCCGTCGCCGTCGCCGAGGGGGCCGGCATCCGGTCGAGAAAGCGGTTCCAGAACCAGGGCGTGGGCAGCGCCGGATAGTCGCGGTAGCGATGGGTCGCGGTATCGGGATGCCGGGCAAGGCATTCCAGCAGGATGGTGCTGCCGGACCGGGCAAGGCCGCCGACATAGATGGGCGCCTCGATCGCGATGCCGGCGATCTCGTCCGAAAGCAGGCGCGTCTCCAAATTGCCCAGCCGGATCCACAGCCCGGGCCAGCGACTGACGAAGCTGCCGAACCGGTCGAGCCAGCCGGCAACGCGAAACCCGGGATAGTCGTCGCGCGCGCCGGCGCCTTGGGTCGAGACGTCCATGGTCACCGGATCCGGAACGCCATCTTGATCGCGATCGAGCTCAGAAGCGCGGCGGCGAGGAACAGCGTCTCCCAGCCGCGCAGCCAGTCGGGACCGAAGGGCAGGTACTGACGCTTCGGCAGGTCGAGGTCGATGCGTTCGGTCGGGCCGTCGTCCGGCAGGTAGCCGGCCGGATTGCCGATAAGGACATTCCACCAGAGGCGCTTGTGCAGGGTCGTGACCGGCGCCGTGAGGGGCATGTCCGCGACGGGCCGGTCGTCCCCGTCGACGGCCAGCACCCGCGGCAGCGCCTGGCTGCCGCCCTCTTCCGGCATCCCGCCTCCCGCGGGCACGAAGCGGGCGGTGATCGTGCCCGGATGGGCCACGGCCCCGACACTCGCGCCCTGCGGAGGAAACTGGTGGCCGAAGGCGGTGCTAAGCCAGACCAGAAGCGCGATCATCGGCACCGCGGCGGCGAGCGCCGGCCACAGCACCAGGCGGAGCCGCCTGAGGGAGAGGCGCAGCATCTGCCCGATCAGTGGCCAAGCTTCCGCGAACTCTCCTTCGTGGGCGTCCAGCGCGCGCCGGGCCTCGGCCGCCTTCGCCTCCAGCTCGGCAAGCCGCTTCTGCGGCGACAGCACGCGATAGAGCGCCATGGACAGGGCGCCGCCCAGTGCCGACCAGAGCGCCAAGCGAACGGATGCCGGCGCGACCAGGCCGAGGACGTGGTCGAGCCCGTTGAGCAGCGGGCCGGGCAGGTCGAGCACCCCCATGGGAGCCGGGCGCCCGGGCGGCGTCACCGCCGG
>JAJUFW010000454.1 GCA_029263555.1 Alphaproteobacteria bacterium | reverse complement strand
TCTCGCCAGCCCCAGAGGCCGAAGCACCCTGCCGCGCCATCCTTCCTTCGAAAGTTGGCCCGCCTGGGAGCTCAGTCTTATATGATCCCACGACCGCGCTTTGCAACACTCCCGTCACCACTACCCCGCCGAACCCGACCTCCAAGAACCTCCGTCCCCAGGGCCGCGCCCGCCTCGGCAGCTGCGCCGTCCGTCGCGGTGAGCGGGGTTATAGGCAGATCACGGACGGCTGTAAACAGCTTTTTTCATCCTACCTCGATTTTTTTCGGAACCCCCGCTCAGAGCAGACCCAACTCCTTGAGTTCCTTCAGCATTTCCGGCGGGAGACCATCCCCTTCTCCGCCTTCCCCGGAAAGATCCGCAGGCGCGTCCGCCGGTTCCAGGTAGCGCCAGCCCTGCATCGGCCGGCGGGGTGCCGCCACGGTCGGCACCAGCTCGGGATCGAGGTGGAGCCGGCAGAAGGGTTCGCCCTCCTCATCGACCTCGTCGACCAGATCGATGACCCTCTGGCGGGCCCGAATCGCGCCCTTGATGATCCAGTAGATCGACCCGCCATCCGTCACCTCTTCCACCCGCCTGGGCTTCCGCCGCGTGTAGCCGAAGACGACCTTGCGCCCGCCGACGTCATGGATACGCCCGGACTGCAGATCGCGCAGGTGATCGAGATCGGCGACGCCGACCGCCATTTTCAGAAGATGGATGGTCACGGACGCAAGGTGCCTTGTCTTACGAAACGGGCTGGCGCCGCCCCCGCCCCGGCCAGAAATAGGGGCGCGGGCCGCCGGCGATCAAGGCGGCGCGCGACCGCCCCCGCGGAATCGGCGCCTTCCCGGTTCAGCGGCAGGCGCCGGTCCCGCCTTCGATCGTCGCATAGGACAGGACGAATCGGCGATACGGCGCGCCCACATAGCCCGCCTCGAGCCTGCCCTCGCGGAGCGGAGGGATTAGGGTCGCGCCAAGAGGGGCGGCCATATAGGACGCAATCGCGGCCGGCACCGCGTCCCCGTCGCCCGCCCACAGGACGAGGCAGCTTCCATCGGCCGGCGCCGGCGGGAAGGCGAAGATCGGGTAGTCGACGTCGATGATCCGCGCATGCGGAAGACCGAGCCGGAGGTTCCCCGCCAGATGATGCCCCTGGGTGACGACCGTTCCCCGGTCGAATCCCATTCCCCGCAGCGCGCGCGCAAGATCCGCGACCGGCAGATAGGCCCGACAGGATCCGCAATACTCCGGCGCGACGCGGTCGACGACGATCCGTCCGCCCATGACCAGCAGCACGGAAGAAAGCACGAGCGCCAGATAGAGCCTGACCCGCCCGGGCGCCAGATCGGTCCAGTCCAGCCGCGAGAACGCCCAGACCGGCAGGGCCATGAGGATCGGGTGCATCCAGCGCGCCTTGAAATGGCTTGCGCCGAAGGCAAGCGCCGCCACTCCCAGCATTCCGATCCCGACGATCATCAGAAGGCCGAGAAACCGCCGGTAACCCTGCGGGTCGGCGGCCGGCTGCCAGGTCAGGACCGCCGGCAGGACCAGGGGGGCGATAACGCCGAAGGGCAAGGTGAATTCGACCGCCTTGCCGATGGCGGTCGCGAGCGCCAGCAGCCTCCCGCCCGGGTCAGAACCGGCGGTGTCGCTGTGGACGACCGCGGCGGTCAGCCCACCGAACGAGTAGCCGTGGCCCCACGCCCAGTAGAGATAGGGCCCGACGATGCCGAGCGCGACAAGGACGGCGGCCCAGGCCTGCCGGCGGAAGAGACGGGTCCGCAATCCGGGGGTCAGAGCGGCCGCCGAAACGGCCGCCCCGACCAGGAGGACGAAATTGTACTTGGCGAGGACGCCGAGCCCGAGCGCCAGGCCAAGCCAGGCGAAGTCCCGTACACGTCCCGCCTCCACCGCCCGGGCGAAGAGCCAGAGGCTGGCGGCGATCATGGCCGCGACGGCCACGGTGTGGGTCAGGTCCAGATGGATGAAGACGCCGAAGTCCCAGATCAGCAGATACCCGGCGAGGGCCAAGGCGGCGAGGCGCCGGTCGCCGATCATGCGAAGCGCCGTCAGATAGAGGAACGCGTAGCAGGCGAACTGGAAGAGATAGCGGACGAGCGCATGGGCGAGGAGCCCTGGCCCGAACACCCGGCTCACGCCCCACAGCAACCAGGTGTAGAGCGGCGGCTGGCGGAACCTGTATCCGGCCAACAGCGACTGGGAGAAGAGCGACTGCTCCGCATCGTCGAGGGACAGGGTCGGGGAGACGAGGAAACGGAGCAGAAAATGAAGGGCGAGATAGAGGACGATCGCCGCCAGGACCGCCCGCGGATCGCCAAGAAGCTCTGCCGCCGCCGCGGAGCGCCGCGCCGAGGCGACGGTCATCGACCCTCGCTCCGGGGAACCGCGGGCATGACGGCCTGGTCGGGAACCCGCCCGGATTTCCGCTCGCGATGGACCAGATAGAGGTTGCGGAGATAGATGAGGATTCCCGCGCCCTGGCCGACGATGAAGACCGGGTCCTCGCGGTGAATCGCATAAGCCAGGAGCGTCAGCCCGCCCCCCAGGCTGAAATACCAGAAGGCGAGAGGAATGACGCTGCGCCGCGCTCTTTCGCTCGAGACCCACTGAACGATGAAGCGGGCCGAGAACAGAGCCTGTCCGGCGAAGCCGATGGCGGTCCAGATTGCAGCGTTCATCGTCCTTGAGTCTCGTCCAGAACCACGGGAAAGCTGGCGCGCCGACACAGCCAATAGACGCCGATCAGGTCGAAAGCGCCGACGGCGAGGCGATCGAAGAAGCCGTATTTGGAGACGCCGTGGCGGCGCGGCCGGTCGTCGATCTCGAACTCCATGACCTCTCCGCCGGCCCGCTTGACCAGGGCGGGATAGAACCGGTGCATGTTGTCGAAATAGGGCAGCCCGCGCAGCGAAGAGGCGCGGAAGAGCTTCAGGCCGCAGGCAGTGTCCGTGGTGTCGTCGCCCAGCAGGGCAATCCGGATCCGGTTGGCGATCCGCGACGCCGCAAGCTTCAAGGCTCCGTCGTTCCGGCGCCGACGCCGGCCCGCGACGAGGCCGAGCCGTTCGGACGGCGGATGCTGCTTCAGGAACTGCCAGAGCCGCAGCAGATCCTTCGGATCGTTCTG
>JAJUFW010000457.1 GCA_029263555.1 Alphaproteobacteria bacterium | reverse complement strand
GCAAGGTGCACATCCCCGGCATCAAGGACCCGAATCCGGCGCGCCGGGGCTTCGCCGAACGCCAGGCGATCAACGCGCCGATCCAGGGCACGGCGGCCGACATCATCAAGCGGGCCATGGTCCGCCTGCCCGAGGCGCTGTCGGCGGCCGGGCTGAAGGCGCGCATGCTGCTGCAGGTCCATGACGAGCTGCTGTTCGAGGCGCCCGAGGCCGAGGCCGAGGCGACGGCCGAGGTCGCGCGACGGGTCATGGAGGCGGCGGCCAGCCTGGGCGTGCCACTGGTGGCCGAGGCGGGCATCGCCGACACCTGGGCGGAGGCGCATTAGCCGGGCGTTCCGGCACCCGCCGCCGGAGCCTCCGCGCCCGTCCGATTAAACCCGGACAATTTAAACCCAGACAATGTTCCCGTTGTGTACCGCCTTGCGGCGTCCTAGCGTGGGCGTCATCGCAACACGGGAATGCCCTGCCGCACCATGCCGAACGGTGTCCTCTACGCCACCTGCGTCCTCATCTGGGGGTCCACCTGGTACGTCCTGACCTTCCAGGTGGGCGTCGTCCCGGCCGAGCTTTCGGTCGCCTACCGCTTCGCGCTCGCGGCCGTGCTGCTGCTCGGTCTCGTGGCGCTGCGCCGCGGCTCCCTGCGCTTCACGATCGTGCAGCACGGCCGCATGGCGGCGCAGGGTCTCCTCAGCATCGGCATCAGCTACACGCTGGTCTATCTGGCGGCCGGCTATCTGCCGAGCGGGCTCCTGGCCGTCACGAACACGAACATCGTCTTCATGACGATCCTGTTCGGATTCCTGTTCTTCGGCCAGCCGCTGCGCCCGCGCATGATCGTCGGCGCCCTCATCGGCTTCAGCGGCATGGCGCTGATGTTCGCTCCGGACCTGGCCGGATTCGATGTCTCCAGCGGCACGGGGGCCGGGCTCGCCTTCGCGCTCGCCGGCACCGTCGCCTCGGCGCTCGGCGCGCTCATCGGCGGGGCGAACCAGCGCGCAGGCATCCCGGTCCTGCCGTGCACCGGCTATGCCATGGCCTATGCGGCGGCGGCCGTCTTCCTCTTCGCCATGCTGCGCGGCGATGCGCTGGTCTTCGAGGCGACGGTCGCCTATATCGGCTCGCTGGTCTATCTCGCGGTCTTCGGCTCGGTCGTCACCTTCGCCTGCTTCTTCACCCTCGTCGCCCGGATCGGCGCGGACCGCGCCTCCTATGTCACGGTGATGTTCCCCGTGGTGGCCCTTGCCATCTCGACCGTGCTCGAGGGCTACGAGTGGACGCTGTCGGCCTTCGTCGGGGCAGCGCTAGTGCTGATCGGCAACCTCGTCGCCATGGCCCGGCTGCCCCGCCTCGACCGGGGACGGGTGCCGGCGTGATCCCGGGCCGGGGCGCTAGGCCGCGCCCGGCACGCCCTTGGTGGTCGAATATTCGAAATGCAGCGCCTCGCCCGGGAAGACGAGCGGCCGGATGGCATGGGCGGCCGAGGCCGCTTCGGCGAAGCCGGTCAGGATCAGCTTCAGCTTGTGCGGGTATGTCGCGATGTCGCCGATGGCGAAGATCCCCGGGGCGCTGGTCGCGGCCGTCGCCTGGTCGATGACGATGTGGTGACGGTCGAGCTGCAGGCCCCATCGGGCGATCGGTCCCAGGTTCATGGACAGGCCGAAGAACGGCAGAAGCACGTCGGCCTCGAGCCGCAGTTCGTTGCCGTCCAGATCGGCGACGACGACCGCCTCCAGCCTGCCGTCCGCGCCTTCCAGCCGGGCCAGCTGGTACGGCGTCACGACGTCGACGCGTCCGGCCGCGGCCAGGGCGTGCAGCTTGGCGACGCTGTCGGGCGCGCCGCGGAACTTCGGCCGGCGATGCACGACCATCACCCGTTCGGCGATGTCGGCCAGAAGGATGGACCAGTCGAGCGCCGAGTCGCCGCCGCCGGCGATGACGACCCGCTTGCCGCGGAAATCCTCGCGCCGCGAGACGAGATAGAAGACCGACCTGCCCTCGAACGCCTCGATGCCCGGAAGCGGCGGGCGGTTCGGCCCGAAGGCGCCGACGCCGGCGGCGATGATGACGGCCCGGGCCTCTATCTTCGTGCCGGCGCCGGTCTCGACCAGCCAGCGGCCGTCCCCGGCCGGGCTCAGGGCCTCCACCCGCTGCCCCAGATGATAGACCGGGGAGAAGGGGCGCGCCTGTTCGACCAGCCGGTCGATCAGCACCGCCGCGTCGATCGCCGGGTATCCGGGGATGTCGTAGATCGGCTTTTCCGGGTAGAGGGCGGCGCATTGGCCGCCCGGCACGTCGAGCGCGTCGACCACATGGCACCGCATGCCCAGCATGCCGCACTGGAAGACGGCGAACAGCCCGACCGGGCCGGCGCCGATGATGGCAACGTCGGTGTGGTGGGTAGGCATTCGGGCCTCCTTCCCCGCATCGGAACGGGCGGGACGCCCTCACTTGCCAAGATCGGCGTCCGGGTGCAAGTCCCGTCCCGGACATCCGGGCGACGGCAATCCCGCATTCCCGCTTGCGATCGCGGCCGCCGATTCCGACAATCGCACCGATGAGCATCTCACCCGATCAGACGCCCCCGGAAACGCGGAGCTGGCCCTTGGCTGACGAGGCGGCGACCTCGGCCTTCGCCGGGCGGGTCGCCGCGCTGCTGCGGCCGGGCGACGTGGTCGCGCTCCGGGGCGATCTTGGCGCCGGGAAGACCAGCTTCGCCCGGGCGATGATCCGCGCCCTGGCCGGGGCGGAGGTCGAGGTGCCGAGCCCCACCTTCACCCTGGTGCAGACCTATGAGGTGGAGCCGGCGCCCGTCTGGCACTTCGACCTCTACCGCCTCTCGGGACCCGACGAGGTGATCGAGCTCGGCTGGGAGGAGGCCCGCGCCGGCGGGATCGCGCTGGTCGAATGGCCGGATCGGCTGGGGCCGCTGCTGCCGGCCGAACGGCTCGAGATCCGGCTCGATTTCGGTGACGGGGCCGAATCGCGGCTTGCGACCCTCACCGGCCAGGAAGGCTGGGCGGCACGCCTTGCCGCCCTTTCCCTACCGTGAGCAAGCGGGACGGTAGCTTGAACCTTTATACGATCGCCCCCGGCCGTCCGTT
>JAJUFW010000389.1 GCA_029263555.1 Alphaproteobacteria bacterium | reverse complement strand
GCTTCACCGCGTCGTAGACGACGGGGAAGGTCGGCCGGGGGATGTAGTTGCCGGCACCCTGCTCGACATCGAGCTGCCCGTTCTCCCAGACGACCTTGCCGTTGCTGACGGTCACCGCGCAGGTGCCGGTCACCTCCAGCCCCTCGAAGACGTTGAAGTCGACATTCTGATGGCTGGTCTTGGCGCTGATGGTCCGGGTCGCATTCGGGTCCCAGACCACGAGCGCCGCGTCCGACCCGACGGCGATCCGGCCCCGGCGCGGATAGATGTTGAAGATCTGGGCGCAGTTCGCCGAGGTGACGGCGACGAATTCCTGCGGCGTCAGCCGGCCTTTCCGGACGCCTTCCGACCACAGGACCGCCATCCGGTCCTCGATGCCGGCGGTGCCGTTCGGGATCTTGGTGAAGTCGTCGCGGCCCATGGCCTTCTGGTCGGCGCAGAAGCAGCAATGATCCGTCGCGGTGGTCTGGGCCGTACCGTTCATGAGTCCGGCCCAGAGCGCCTCCTGATGGTGCTTGGGGCGGAAGGGCGGACTCATGACATGGCCGGCCGCCTGCAGCCAGTCGCCCGACCGGTAGACGGAATCGTCGACGACCAGATGCTGCGCCAGCACCTCGCCGAAGACCCGCTGTCCGGCGGCCCGGGCGCGGGCGATGGCGTCCAGCGCCTCCTTGCAGCTCACATGGACGATGTAGACGGGGGATCCGACCAGCCCGGCGATGGCGATCGCCCGGTTTGCCGCCTCGCCTTCGACTTCGGCCGGACGGGACAGGGGATGACCTTCCGGTCCGGTGATGCCGGCCTCCAGAAGCGCCTTCTGCATCAGATAGACGACCTCGCCGTTCTCGGCATGGACGGTCGGAACCGCCCCCAGCTCCAGGCACCGGCGGAACGACTTCATGAGCACGTCGTCCTCGACCATGATGGCGTTCTTGTACGCCATGAAGTGCTTGAAGCTGTTGACGCCGTGGTCGCGGGTCAGCACACCCATCTCCTGCTCGACCTGGTCCGACCACCAGGTGACGGCGACATGGAACGAATAGTCCCCGGCGGCCTTCCCGGCCTTCTGGCGCCAGCTCTGATAGGCTTCCAGCAGCGATTGCTGCGGGTTGGGGATCACGAAGTCGATGATCAGGGTGTTGCCGCCCGCCAGCCCTGCGGCCGTGCCGGTGAAGAAGTCCTCCGACGCGATCGTGCCCATGAAGGGCAACTCCATATGGGTGTGGGGGTCGATGCCGCCCGGCATCACATATGCCCCTCCGGCGTCGACGATCCTGGCGCCCGCGGGGGCGTCGAGGTCGGGTCCGACGGCCTTGATGACGCCGTCCTCGCAATAGACGTCGGCGCGGAATGTCTGGTCGGCATTGACGACTGTGCCGCCGCGGATCAGCGTGGACATGACTGTTGAACTCCCTGTCTGGAATTCTTCGTATTTGTTGCGCCAGCATAAGGACGCTTGAAAGTTTGCCCCCAACCCTGACCGTTCGGTCAAGTGCAATGGAGGGGCATCGGGGTCGGGCGGCGGCCCGGCTCTGGACGGCGCCGGCCGGCCGGCGTTATCTAGCCATTCCGTTCAGCGAGCCCTCGGAAGGGACGAGGCCCACGTGAAACCACTCAACTCCACCTATGCCCAACTCGGCACCACGGTCTTCGAGGTGATGTCCGGACTCGCGCGTGAGCACCGGGCGATCAATCTGGGCCAGGGCTTTCCCGACGGCAGGGGACCGGAAGACGTGCTCCGCGTGGCCGCCGAGACCTTGCTCGACGGGTGGAACCAGTACCCCCCGATGATGGGCCTGCCAGAGCTTCGCCAGGCGGTGGCGGCGCACGAGAAGCGCTTCTACAGCCTCGACGTGGACTGGCAGGCCGAAGTCATGGTGACGTCGGGTGCCACGGAGGCCCTGGCGGCCTCTCTTTTCGCCGTGATCGAGCCGGGCGACGAGATCGTCGTCATCCAGCCGTTCTATGACGCCTATGTGCCGCTGATCCGGCGCGCGGGTGGCGTTCCGCGCTTCGTCACCCTGACCGCCCCGGACTGGACCCTGACGCGGGAGGCGCTGGCCGCCGCCTTTTCGCCGCGGACCAAGGCAATCGTGCTGAACAACCCCCTGAACCCGGCGGCCCGCGTGTTCAGCCGGGCGGAGCTGGAGCTGGTCGCAGAGTTCGTCGAGGGAGCGGACGCGGTGGCGATCTGCGACGAGGTGTACGAGCACCTGGTCTTCGACGGTCGACGCCACATCCCCCTCCTTACGCTGCCGGGGATGCGCGGGCGCTGTCTCAAGATCGGCTCGGCGGGCAAGACCTTCTCGCTCACCGGGTGGAAGGTCGGCTACATCACCGGCGCGCCCGAACTCCTGTCGCTGGTCGCCAAGGCGCACCAGTTCCTCACCTTCACGACGCCCCCCAATCTGCAGAGCGCGGTTGCCTACGGCCTCGGCAAGGACGACGGCTATTTCGCGGCGCTCGCCACCGGGATGCAGGCGAAACGCGACCGGCTGGGAGCCGGGCTCCGCGCCGCCGGCTTCGAGGTGCTGGACAGCCAGGGGACCTACTTCCTCAATGTGGACATCGCCTCCACGGGCTTCGACGGCGACGACCTCGCCTTCTGCCGCCGGATGACGGAAGCGGCCGGGGTGACCGCGATTCCCGTCAGCGCCTTCTATGAACGGGACCCGGTCCGGACCGTCGTCCGCTTCTGCTTCTGCAAGGAGGATTCCGTCCTGGACGAGGCGATGGATCGGCTCGCCCGGCAATTGGCGAAGGTCGCCTGACGCCGCCGCAACCGCCGGTCGTATCGGCCGAAGGGCGCGGAACTGCGCGCTTTCGCGGTCCCCTGCGCCTTGAAAACGGGCGTCCGCTGACGCACCTCTAAAGGGTCGGACGGACAGCGATCGAAGGTCGTCAGGCGCTTTTCCAACCACCAGCAAGTGGGGGTTTTCATGTCGCTGAAAGAGAGGATGGACGCGTTGAAGGCGAAGCACGCCACGCTTGAGAACCAGCTCCACCTGGAAACGCAACGTCCCTTCCCAAGCGCTGAGGAGCTCAGTCGACTGAAACGGGAAAAGCTGAAGATCAAGGATGAACTGGCCCGTCTGGGCGCAATGCACGAATCCACGATCCACTGAATGCAGGAACGGCGCGCCCATCGGGCGCGCCGTTCGTCATTCCGGCAGAAGCAGGACCGGGACGAGCCCGCCGCTTCCGGTCAATCCTGGTGCTTGCCCGCATCGACCTCATCATAGCTGTCGAGGGGCAGGGGGGTGGCCGGGGCACCGGCGGGCCTTGCCTTGCGCAGGGCCTCGGTCAGGTCGGCCTGGGTACACAGGCCCAGCAGCACCGGGTTGCGCGGCTTGATGTTCTGCGAGTTCCAGTGCGTCTTCTCGCGGATCGCGTTGATCGTCGGCTTGGTCGTGCCGATCAGCCGGGAGATCGCCGCGTCGCTCAACTCGGGCGTATGCTTCAGGAGCCACGCGACCGCGTCCGGCTTGTCGCCGCGCTTGGTCACAGGCGTGTAGCGCGGGCCCTTCTGGCGCGCGGTCGGCGTCGGCAGGTCGGTCTGCGCAAGCCGCAGTCTGGCCTTCGGGTCCCGCTCGCAGCGCTCGATCTCCTCCTTGGTCAGCTGCCCATTCGCCACGGGGTCCATGCCGACCATGCCGACCGCGACTTCCTGGTCCGCGATCGCCTTGATCTCAAGCTCGTGCAGGC
>JAJUFW010000080.1 GCA_029263555.1 Alphaproteobacteria bacterium | reverse complement strand
GCCAGGGTTTCCAGCCCCTTCATCAGCACCCATGCATTGAACGGACTGAGCGCAGGGCCCGTGTGCCGGTAATAGGGCATGAAATGCTCGTTGCAGAATTCGGCGTCGGCGAGAACCGCGCCGCCGAGACATCGCCCCTGCCCGTCGATGTGCTTGGTCGCCGAATAGGCGACCACATCGGCGCCCAGTTCCAGCGGTCGCTGCCCGAGCGGCGTGGCGAAGACGTTGTCGACGAAGACCTTGGCGCCGTTCGCGTGAGCGATTGCGGCGACGGCGCCGATGTCGACCAGCTCAAGCGTCGGGTTGGCCGGCGTTTCCAGGAAGACGGCCCGGGTGTTGGGGCGCATGGCCTCCTCCCACGCCTCGAGGTCGGGGCCGTCCACGAAGGTGGTCTCGATCCCGTAGCGCGGGAGGATCGTATCCAGGATGACGTAGCACGAGCCGAAGAGGGCGCGGCTCGCCACCACATGGTCGCCGGCGCGGAGATGGCAGAACAGCGAGGTGAACACGGCGGCCATCCCGCTGGCGGTCACGTGGCAGGCCTCCGCTCCTTCGACCTGAGCCAGACGCTGTTCCAGGACCGACAGGGTCGGGTTGGCGGAACGGGAATAGACGTAGCCCGGCTCGTCCCCGGCAAAGCGCGCGTCGGCGGCCGCGGCGCTTTCGTAGACGAATCCCGAAGTGAGGAAAATGGCTTCCGAAGTCTCGCCGAACTCCGACCGCCGGAGTCCGCCCCGGACCAGCATCGTATCGAGACTGGGAGTGGTGTCCCCGGCGCCGCGGGAAGAGGAGCTGTCTTCCAAGAATGCCTCCGTATCTCAAGCCGACCGGAGGTGGCGCCCCATGGCACCCGACCTTTTAGCGAGGATTAACGTGGCCGCAAGCCGGTCGGCTCAAATCACCACGAAGGCCTGATCCTGTTACCGGCGGGATCGGGCGTCAAGTCCGGAATCCGGAAAACCTGCCCTCACCCCCTTGCGCTCATGCGCGCACCCGGCGCCCAGAGGCCGTGGAGAGCCCGGGCGAGCGCATCCAGGAGGAAGCCCAGCCCCCCGATCAGGAGCACGGTCGCCATCAGCTCCGGATAGGCCAGCCGGTCGCGGGTATCCAGGATGAAATAGCCGAGCCCCGCCGTCACGCCCAGCATCTCGCACGGGACCAGCACGATCCACACGATGCCGATCGCAAGGCGGATGCCGGTGAGGACATTGCCGAGGACGCCCGGCAGGACGACGCGGAACAGCGTCTCGGCCGGCGTGGCGGCCAGACTGCGCGACAATTGCAGCCAGTGCGGATCGAGCTGACGGACGCCCGCCGCGGTGTTCAGCAGGATCGGCCATACCGCGGCGAAGGCCAGCAGGAAATAGACCGGCGCGTCTCCGACGCCGAACACCATCACCGCGATCGGCATCCACGACAGGGGCGAGATCATCCGGAGGAACTGCAGGGCGGGCGTCGTCGCCACCTCGATCCTTCGATGGCTGCCGATGAGGAGTCCCACGGGAACGCCGATGACCAGGGCAATCCCAAGTCCGACCAGGACGCGCTTCAGGCTGACCAGGATATGGGTCTGCAGATCCGGCTGCAGAAGCAGCCGGGCGAGGGCCGGAACGGCGCTGGCCGGGGAGAAGCGACGCCCGAAGCTGCCCGGCTCTGTCAAGAGCTCGGTCCCCAGCCACCACAGCGCGAACAGGATCGCGAGGCCGACAAGGCCCAGCCACACCCCGGACAGCGCCGGCAGGCGGCGCGCCCGGACGGCCGCGACCGGCGCCGGCCGGGAGGCGCCTTCCGTTTCGGGACGAAGGCCGGTCAGGGGCGGTGATGCCGTCACGCGACGATGACCTCGGAACGGGTGAAGGACTCCGGAAGGCCGAAGGCGGCAAGCCCGCCCTGCGCCGTCACCGCTTCCTTCACGAAGCGGTCATCGACCAGTTCCCGGGCAGCCGCGACCGGATCAAGGGCATCGAGGAACGTCCGGTCGCCTTCGATCAGGGTGTCCTTGAGACGCCGGACGAGCTCTTCGTGATAGCTGGCGAAAGGATAGGGCTGGAAGTCGATGCGCCGCTCCCGCCAGTCCGGGTGCCGGATCGCCCCGGAAGCGACATAGGCCGCCGCGTCGCTGTCCTCCGGCGCCAGCACCTTCCTGAGCACGTCGAGCTCGTGCGGGGTGTACCGGTTGGGATTGTCCTTGGAAAGGAGTTCGGCCGTCTCCGCCCGGTTGTCGCGGGTCCAGAGCTGGGCCTTGACCATGGCGTTCACGACCTTCTGGGACCATTCCGGGCGCTGCTCCAGATCCCGTTCGTGCATGTAGACGACGCAGCACGCATGGTCCTTCCAGACATCCCCGGTGAAGCGCAGGATCTTTCCGACGCCAAGATGCTCGGCCGCGGCATTAAACGGTTCGGCGACGATGTAGCCCGCGATCTGCCCGGCCGCGAGCGCCGGGACCATGTCCGACGGCGCCATCACCGCCAGGTTCACCTCGGTCGGGCCGGGTTCGCCGGTGCGCCTGGTAACGGGCGTAAGCCCGTTTTCGCGCAGCAGCACCTGCAGCACGACGTTGTGAATCGAATACCAGAACGGAATCGCGATCGTCTTGCCGCCGAGATCGGCCACCGAATTGATGTCCGATGCGACGCTGAGCCCGGATCCACTGGTATGGTTCCAGGCGACGACCTTGGCCGGGGCCTGGCTGCCGAAGCGCGCCCAGACCGTCATCGGGGACAGCAGGTGAACGACATTGACCTGCCCCGCCATGAAGGCTTCCAGGATCTGGGACCAGCTGCGGAACAGGACGGGCTTCTCGACCTCCAGCCCCTGCTCTTCGAAGAAGCCCTTGCCGTGGGCAACCAGGAGCGGCGTGGAATCGGTGATCGGCAGATAGCCGATGCGCACCGGCGCATTCTCCTCCGCGCGGGCCTCATAGGCCCGCAGGAAGGGGAGCGCGCCCGCCGCCGTGAACAGGGCCGAAAGCTTCAGCATGTCCCGGCGGGAGAAGAAGTCGTCAGTCAGCATCTGCGTGTCTCAAGCTCAATGTCGGCGTATGGCGGCGCGAAGGGTCGTCAGGATCTCGACGCGGAGCGCGCCGAGTTCGGAAACATGGTCGTCGCGGGGATGAGGAAGATCGATCGCCCATTCCCCGATCCGCTGAGCGGGCGACCCGCCCAGCAGCAGGACCCGGTCGGAGACCAAGAGCGCCTCGTCGATGTCATGGGTGACGAGGACGGCTGCCGTCCGGAAATCGGCCACGACCTTCAGCAGCAGCTGCTGCATTTCCGCCCTCGTCACCTCGTCGAGAGCGCCGAAGGGTTCGTCCAGCAGCAGCACCTCGGGCTTCCGGGCAAGGCAGCGGGCCAGGGCGGCGCGCTGGGCCATGCCGCCGGAGAGCGCCGAGGGATAGAGGCGGCGCGCATGGGAGAGCCCAACCTCGGAAATCGCCTCGTCGACCCGCTGCCGCAACTCGTCCCGCGATAGCCGCGGCTGGCGCTTGAAATCGAGCCCGAAGGCCACGTTCTTCTCCAGCGACAGCCATGGCAGGAGCCCGGGATTCTGGAACGCGATCGCTAGGCGCGGATGAACGTCGTGGAGCGTCGTGCCCCCGACCGACACCGTTCCGGCGCTGGGCGGCTGCAGGCCGCCCAGGACGCGCAGAAGGCTGGACTTGCCCACGCCGCTCGGCCCCAGGACGGAGACGACCTCCCCGGGGGCAAGGCTGAGATCGAAGCCCTGGAGCACGGGATCCGGCGCGCCCGGATAGCGGAGCGCCACCCCCTTCGCGGCCAGGACGGCAGCGGTCGCGCTCATCACGCGGCGCTCCTCTGCTGCAGAAGAGCCGACTTCAGCTGCACGAGGCTGGGGGTGATGAGCGGAATGAAGGCCGCTTCCCGCCAGCGCCGGGCGAAGTCCCTTCCGGGTCCGGTCAGATAGGCGCGTCCGCCCGACGCCTGGAGTTCCAGGGACACGGCCTCCCCGACGATTTCGGCGAGGGCGATGCGGATGCGGAAAAGCGCCGCCGGGTTCGACCGGAACGTGCCGTCGCGCAGCCCCCGATCGAGCCGCCGTGCCTCCTCGTCGAGCGCCGAGGACAGCATGGCGGCCGGTTCGCCGAGGACGTCCCGCCCGGCGCCCGCAGTTTCCGCCACCTTGACCAGAGAACGGCGGGCAAGTCCGATCGACATGCCGCACTGCAGTCCCAGGAAGGCCGGCCGCACCTGGCCAAGCCAGGAGACCGCGTCGTCCGCCAGCACCCGATCGGCATCGATCCGCGCGCCGGAGATCCGGACCGCAGCCGTGCTGGTCGACCGCATGCCCATGAGGTCGAGATCGGCTGACCGTTCGACCCCCTCGTCGTCCCCGGACAGCGTGACGATCATGCTGCCGGACCCGTCGGCGCGGGCCGTTGCGACGGCCACGTGGAATCCTTCGACCCGCAGATTGGTCACCCAGGGCAGCTTGCCGTCGAGAATGAAGCCCGGCGCTCGGCTCCGGGCCGTGACCTGAAGCTCCTCCAGCCCGGACAGGAACTTCATCGCGTTCGACAGCGCCGTCGCGCCGGCCAGTTCGCCGCTCAGGAGCGCGGGAAGCAGGCGGTCGCGCAGGCCGGCATTCGGACTTTGCAGCAGATATTCGATGTAGGTGCGGTGGCTCCACAGCACGAAGCCCGCCGCGAGCGACCGTTCGGAGACCGCGGCGACGGCCGCCACCGCGTCCGTGATGTCGCCATCGGCCCCGCCCTCGGCGCGCGGGACGCCCAGATGGGCGACCCCCGCGCGGGCCAGCGCCGGCAGAACGGACGCCGGAGGCTCGGCGCCCGTATCCAGGCCATCGGCAACGGCGTCCAGCCAACGCTCCAGCGCGGGGTCGAGGCTGCGGGACAGAGGCTGGGACGACCTATCCGTCATTCCGCCGCTTCCGAGACCGACGGTTCCCAGCGATAGGGCTCAAGCTGAGGGTTGAGCGGCGGCTGCCCCAGATTGTTGGCGAAGTTGCACAAGGTCGCGAGGCTTACGCCGAGCACGACTTCCAGCGCCGCCTGATCGCCGAATCCGGCCTGCCGGAAAGCCTCCAATTCCTGGTCGGAAACGCGGCCGCGGCTGGCGATGACCGCCTTGGTGAAGGTCGCGACGGCTTGGAGGCGCGGATCGGGGACCGGCTTCAGCCCACGCAGAGCCTCGACCGTCGCCTCGTCCAGCCCGGCCTTCTTGTAGGCCACCGCCGTATGTCCGGCGACACAGAAGCCGCAGCCGTGGGTCGCGGCGGCGGTGATCTGGACGGCCTCGCGCTCCGCCAGGGAAAGCGAGCTTCGGGCGTTGATCCCGGAGACGGTCAGATAGGTCTCAAGCGCCACCGGCGCGTTGGCGAGCAGACGCAGAAGGTTCGGAAGATAGCCGTTGTTCTTCTCGGCCGTGGCCAGGGCCCCCCGGGCCTCTTCCGGGGCGTCGTCATGGGTACGGAGGGGCAGACGCGCCATAGTACAAGATCCCTACGTGATTAAGCCGGATTCCTGTAACTAATTTACGCCGCCGTCGGGCATATACAAGGCATTTCATAATACAATATTGTTTTGCCTTTTATAATAACGTCATTTTTATGTACAAATTGACGGCGCACTTGCCTGGCGCCCCGCTTGATCACGACCGGAATACTCCCGAACCGGCATCCGGATGCCATCGGCACGGGCGCTTCGCCCCGCCTGCCGCGGAACCGGGCATGCAGCCGGACCGTCTCTTCTTCTGCGCCGACTACGACCGAAACCCGAACGGGCACGACACCTTGTCCCATCCTGATCGACGATTTCGCCCGGTTGCGACGTCGCGGCGAAGGGGAGCACGACAGCGCCCCGATCCCAGACGACGGGTGTTGGCGCCCCTTTCGATGCCGGCGTCCGGACCGGCACAAGACGTGGAGGACAGTTCTTGCCGCGCATCCGATCTCCCCTGCGTCCCGGCGATCGTGCCCCGGACTTCGTCCGTATCGACCAGCGCGGCAGCCCCTTCTCGCTATACGAGCGCCTGTGCGGCAGGCCGTCGCTGCTGGTGCTGTGCCCGTCCCTCGATGTGGAAGCGGCGGAGCTGCTGTCGGGACTGGCCGAGCGCTTCCCGCCGGAAAGCGGCGTGGGTCTCGCCGCCCTTCGGCTGCACCGGATTCCGCCTGCCGGCGGGCTCAAGGATCTGGATCCGGAGAAGGTTCCGGTCCTGGCCGATGACGGGACGACGATCGAGACCTATGCCGGCAACGCCAAGCCGGTCGGCAACATGGCATTCGCGCTGGACCCCACCCTGCGGATCGCCGCCGTGTTGCCCGCGAACCGCGGCCTCGGCGAATTGACGGCGGAAGCCCGGGATGTGCTCGACCGCCTTCCCCGGCGCGCCGCGCGGAAGCTTGCGCTGATCGCCCCCGTCCTGATCGTGCCGGAGGTGCTGGGCGCCGGGATGCGCCGCCAGCTGACGGACTCCTATGGCGACCGCGCCGCGGCAACGGGCGGCAGCCGGATCCGGGATCCGGTCATGACCGCCGAAATCTCGGCCCGGATAGAGAGGCGGGTGATCCCGGAACTCGTCCAAGCGCTTCATTATCCCGCCACCCATTTCGAAAGCTTCCGGATCCTTTGCCGGTCTCCAGCCCCGGATGCGCCGTCCGAGGCGTCCCGGCCCTTCTTCGACGCCGCGGCGGGCCGGGACGCCCCGCAGGGCGACTTCCTGCTGGCGCTCAGTCTCAACGAACGCGACCACGAGGGCGGCGAACTCTACTTCCCAGAATTCGGGCCCGATCTCTACCGCCCGCCGGCCGGCGCGGCCCTCGTGTTCTCGAGCCTACTCCTGGTGAGGTCCCGGCCAGTGACAGAGGGTCGCCAGCTCACGCTTGTGACCGGCTTCCATCGGACCGGGCGCGACAGCCACTGGGAAACTTGAGTGGCAGGGCAGACCGGCACGCCCTACATGAAATCGCGGGGGGAAGGCGCACCATGCATCATGGCGAGGTCCGGCAGATGAAGCGATTGGCGGCAGCGACCGCATGCGGCTTGTTCGGCGTGATCGGCCTGTTCGTCGCGGCCGGTGCGGCAAGCGATGGCGGCTACGTGCTCGGCCTTCTGCTGTTCGCCGCATCGCTCTTGTCCAACTTCTGGATGATGAAGCAGCATTTCGACGGCGTGCCCGAAGAGGAAACCTTCGATATCTGGCCCGAGAAGCCGCGCAACGGATGGCTGCTGCTGGTCGTCCTCGGGATCCTTGGAATTGTGGGACTTTTTCTTGCGGCCGGCGGCGACAGCTATTTCTATTGGTTCGGGGTCTTCCTCTTTGTCGTCTGCTGTGTCATGGGTCTGGCGACGATGAAGACCATCTACGACCGTAAGGAACAGGGGGGACACAATCTGTCGTGAGCATCAGCCGAACCACCCCTCGCCAGGCCTTCGACATGGCCGCCGCCCCCCACGATCACGCCGTCTGCATCGATGACGCGCTCACCCGGGCCGACCGGCTGTGCGAGGAGCGCGGCGCCCGCCTGACCCCGGTGCGGCGTCGCGTGCTGGAGCTGGTCTGGCGCGGCCACCGCCCGCGGGGCGCCTACGACATTCTGGAAGATCTGGCCGCGGAGGGGAGGCGCGCCGCGCCGCTGACGGTCTATCGGGCATTGGATTTCCTGGTCGAGCAGGGGCTGGTACACCGGCTGGAAAGCATGAACGCGTTCATCGGCTGCATCGACCCGGGTGCCCGGCACGCGACCCAGTTCCTTGTCTGCCGCCGGTGCGGGACGGCGACCGAGATCAGCGACCCGGAGGTTTCCCGGGCGATCGAATCCGCCGCGGCTCGGACCGGCTTCGCGGTCGAGCGGCCGATGGTCGAGGTCCAGGGCACCTGCCCGCTTTGCCGGAACGAGAATCAGCAATGAGCGATGCCTTTCGCCTCCCGATCACCGTCCTGACCGGGTTTCTCGGTTCCGGCAAGACCACGCTGCTGAGCCACCTGATCCGTCAGCCGGGGCTGGAGCGGACAGCCTGCGTCATCAACGAGTTCGGTTCGGTGGGCCTGGACCACGCGCTGGTCGAAAAGTCCAGCGAGGACGTGGTGCTGATGCAGTCGGGATGCCTGTGCTGCACGATCCGCGGCGATCTTGTGAGCACGCTGCGCGACCTGTTCATGAAGCGGGTCCGAGGCGCCGTTCCGGAATTCGACCGGGTGGTCGTCGAAACGACCGGGCTTGCGGACCCCGCTCCCATCCTCCACACGCTGATGAGCGATCCCCTGGTTTCCGAGCGCTACCGGCTGGACGGCGTGGTCGCCACGGTCGATGCGGTCAACGGATCGGCGCAGCTCGACGCCCAGGAGGAGAGCGTCAAGCAGGCCGCCATGGCCGACCGCATCGTCCTGACCAAGACCGACCTGGCCCCTGAAGACGCCGTGGTGCCGCTGCGGGATCGGTTGCGCATCCTGAACCCTGCCGCGCCGATCCTGGAGGCCGCCTACGGCCGCATCGATCCGTCGCTGCTGCTCGATGCCGGGCTTTACGATCCTTCGACAAAGACTGCGGACGTGGCCCGCTGGCTGCAGGCCGAAGCCTATGACGGCGGCCACCGGGACGGTCACCGGCACGAACATCAACATGAGCATGAGCATGAGCACGGGCACGATCATGCGCATGGCCATGCCCATGACGTGAACCGGCATGACGACCGCATCCGGTCCTTCTGCCTGGAGTTCGACCGGCCGATTCCGTGGGAGGATTTCGCCGACACGATGGATACGCTGGTCCGCATCCACGGCGACAGCATCCTGCGGATCAAGGGGGTGGTCTGGGTCACGCAGACCGACCGGCCGATCGTCATTCACGGCGTGCAGCACCTGTTCCATCCCCCGGCCCGGATCGGCACCTGGCCGCAGGGGCGCCCACTGACCCAGATCGTCTTCATCACCCGCGATCTTCCGCAGAAAATGGTGGAGGGAATGATGCTGGCCTATATGGAAAGCCTGAAGCAGGCGCCGAAAGACACGCTCTAAACCATTGTGGCGAAACGGTGATCGTCTACACGATCGGCCATTCCACCCGGACCGTGGAGGAGCTTGCGGGCCTGCTGAAGGCTGTCGGTGTCGACCGGCTGCTCGACATCCGCACCGTCCCCCGGTCGCGCGCTAACCCGCAGTTCAACAAGGACACGCTGCCTGCGGCCCTGGCCGCCGCGGGCATCG
>JAJUFW010000232.1 GCA_029263555.1 Alphaproteobacteria bacterium | reverse complement strand
CTGGCGGACGCGCCGGCCGCGCGGGCCGACGCTGCCGTCGTCGCAAGGCTGAAGGCTGCCGGTATGGTGACCGTCGGGCGCGTCAACATGACGGAATTCGCCTTCTCTGGCCTCGGTCTCAATCCGCATTTCGGCACGCCGCTCAATCCCAACGCGCGCGACGTGCCGCGCATCCCGGGCGGATCTTCTTCCGGTTCCGGCGCGGCTGTGGCCGCCGGCATCGTTCCCGTCTCGATTGGAACGGACACCGGCGGGTCCGTCCGGATCCCCGCGGCATTCAACGGGATCGTCGGCTACAAGGCGACCCGTGGACGCTATCCCATGGACGGGGTCTTCCCGCTGGCGACCAGCCTCGATTCCCTCGGCGTCCTCTGCCGGACGGTTGAGGACGCCGTCCTCGTCGACGCGGCGATGTGCGGCCGTGTCGGCCCGTCGGTCCAGCGCGGCCGGATCGAAGGCGCGACCCTGGTCGTGCCGACGAACGTCGTCTTCGACAACGCCGAACCGGGCGTGATTGCCGCCTTCGAAGCGGCGCTCTCGCGGCTTGAAGCGGCCGGGGCGACGGTGATCCGCCGGGCGATACCGGCTTTTGACGAGATCGCCTCCCTTGCGGCACGGCACGGGGCCCTGGTCACGGCCGAAGCCTATGCCCTTCATGCCGCGCGGCTGAGCGGCCCGGAAGCCGGTGCCATGGATCGGCGGGTGGTGGCGCGCGCCCGGTTGGGCAGTGAAATCACCATGCCGGACTATGTAGCGTTGCTCACGGCACGGGCGCGGCTCATCGCAACGGTTCGTGACGAACTGGGGGACGCCCTCGTGGCCTATCCGACGGTCGCGCATGTCGCGCCGCCGATCGAGCCCCTGGAGAAGGACGACGACCATTTCGTCCGGGTCAACGGCCTGACGCTGCGCAACACGGCGCTCGGCAACTTTCTCGACTGGTGCGGCGTGTCGCTGCCCTGTGGCACCGGCGATGCCGGAATGCCGGTCGGCCTGCTGCTCTCGGGCATGCCGAACGCGGACGAGCGGCTATTGTCTCTCGCCCTTGCGGCGGAGGCCGTGGTGCGGGAACCGGGAACATGAGGGGATAGCATGGCCAGCACTCCGGATCAGGGCTCCTTCGTGATCGTCGAACCCGGCCCTGGCGACCGGGACGGCTGGGCCAGTCTCTGGTCCGGGTATTGCGCCTTCTATGCCGTTCCCGATACGCCCGAGAAGGCCGACACGGTCTGGGCCTGGCTGATGGACCCGGCTCATCCGGTGAAGGCGTTCGTCGCCCGGGACGAAGGCGGCGCCATCCTAGGCTTCACGCATTACCGGCCTTATCCCCGGCCGATCACCGGGTCGACCGCATGCTTTCTCGACGACCTTTTCGTGTCGGCCGGGGCGCGGGGACGCGGCGTCGGCGGGGCACTGATCGCCCGCGTCGTGGAACAGGCACGGGTGCGCGGATGGAGTGTCGTCCGATGGATCACCGCGGAGGACAATGTCCGCGCCCGTTCCGTCTATGACCGCATGGCCGACCGCACGCGCTGGGTAACCTACGAGATCCGGCCCTGAGGTGGCCGGCAAGCGCCGGCTACGGGCACGCGCCGGCGCTTGCCGGGACGGATCGGATCGACCTGGCCGCCTGGAACGCCAGGCTCAGCCGCGGAGGAGGCGGGCCGCGTCCAGCGCGCCGTAGGTGAGAATGCCGTTGCAGCCGGCCCGCTTGAATCCCAGAAGGGTCTCCATCAGCGCCTTCTCGTAGTCCAGCCAGCCGTTTCCGGCGGCCGCCCGCAGCATCGCGAACTCGCCGCTGACGTGATAGGCGAAGGTGGGCACGCCGTAGCCATCCTTGATCCGGCGGATGATGTCGAGATAGGGCAGGCCGGGCTTGACCATCACCATGTCCGCCCCTTCCGCCAGATCCATCGCGACTTCCCGCAGCGCCTCGTCGCTGTTGGCCGGATCCATCTGGTAGGTCTTCTTGTCCCCCTTCAGCGCCCCGCCGCTGCCGATGGCGTCGCGGAACGGGCCGTAGAAGGCCGACGCGTATTTGGCCGAATAGGCCATGATCCGCGTGAGCTGGTGCCCCTTGGCGTCGAGCGCCGCCCTGATTGCGGCGATGCGGCCATCCATCATGTCGCTGGGCGCGATCACGTCGGCGCCCGCTTCGGTCTGCACGAGCGCCTGGGCGACCAGCACCCGGATCGTTTCGTCGTTCAGGATGCGCCCGTCCCGGATCAGGCCGTCATGGCCATGGGTGGTGAACGGGTCCAGCGCCACATCGGTGATGATGCCGATATCGGGATGGGCCTGCTTGAGTGCGCGGATCGCCCGGCAGACCAGGTTTTCCGGGTTCGTCGCTTCCGCCCCGTCCTCGGACTTGGCCTCGGGCGGGGTCACAGGGAACAGGGCGATCGCCGGGATTCCGAGATCCTTGGCCGTGCCGACCGCGTCGACCAGGGCGTCGATGCTGTACCGCTCGACGCCCGGCATCGAGGAAACGGCTTCCCGCTGGCCGGTGCCTTCCCGGACGAAGACCGGCCAGATCAGGTCGTCCACCGATAGGCTGTTCTCGGCGACGAGACGCCGCGTCCAGGAATCCGCGCGGTTCCTGCGGGGGCGTGCTGCAGGATAGCTGCCGGTGAACGGGAACTGGGGCATGGATTTGCAGGCTCCGTCATTGATCGGCCGCAATCTAGAATCCGGTCCGGCTCGCCGCAACGGACGGCTGGTCGCAGGCCTCTCTATTCCATGCCGCCGAACGCTTCGCTCACCCTCTCCGGGTGCCAGAGGTTGTCCCGCTTGACGAAGATCTCCTTCTCCATTCCCTTGAAGCGGACGCCGTCCCAGCTATTCGCCTGCAGATGGACCCGCGGGCCGTCGATCGTTATCCAGTTGTAGGCATTGGGCTCCGCCCGCAGCCGGGTGGAGGTCGCGGTCGATGCCTGGGCGACCAGGATGGACCGTTTGACGGCCGTGTAATGCCGCGTCACGTCCCCGATATAGGCGCGATGCAGATGGCCCGCGAGCAGCAGGTCGACCGACACGCTTTCGAACACCCGCAGCGAGGATCGCGCATGGTTGACCAGCGGGGTGGAGGGCGAATCCGGCGGTGGCAGGAAGGGGTGATGGGTGAAGACGATCTTGAACAGGCCCGGATCCAGCTTCCCCATCGTCCGGCGCACCGCCTCGACCTGGCCCGGCGACAGGCTGCCTTCCTTCCAGCGATAGGGGCGGGCGGTGTTGAGGCCGATGACCGCGATCTCGTCGTCCTGAAAGGTCGGGAACATCTCCTGGCCGATATAGCGCCGGTACCGGCCGAAGGGGTCGAACGCCCGGATCCATGGACGGAAGAAGGGCGCGATGTCGTGATTGCCGGGGACGGCCAGATGACGGGCGGGCAGGTTGCTGAGGAACTCCTGCGCGGCCACGAACTGATGGGTCCGCGCCCGCTGGGTCAGGTCGCCGCTGATGACGATGAGGTCGGGCTTCCGTTCCTCAAGATCGGCGATGAGCGCCTTCACGATGACCGGATCGATGCGGTCGAAGTGAAGGTCGGAAAGATGGGCGATTTGCCTCATTCGCGCCCCGGGGGAAGGGGGTGACGGTTCGGCAGGCGGCTCGTCGGGGAGCGGATGGCGGCGAGGATCATCGAGCGAGAACCGGAAGGCTGGTGGCGGGCCGTTAGGCCAAACGCAAGTGAAACGGGGCCGCGAGCCCCCGGGTTTCCGATGAATACGGGCTTACTCGGGAGGTTCCCGCCATGGATTTCAGGCTCTCCGAAGACCAGATCGCCTTTCGGGACTTGGCGCGCAGCTTCGCGGCGGCGGAGATGGCGCCATATGCCGCGGAATGGGACGAGGCATGTCGGTTTCCGGTGGAGGCTCTGCGTAAGGCGGCGGCCCTGGGGCTTGCCGGCATGCATTGCCGCAAGGAGGCGGGCGGAGCGGAGCTGGGCCGGCTTGACGCGACCGTGATCTATGAGGAACTGGCGACTGCCTGCGTCTCCACCGCTGCCTACCTTTCCATTCACAACATGGCGGCGTGGATGATCGACTGGTTCGGCGACGAGGTGCTGCGTTCCCGGCTGCTGCCCGCGCTGATGTCCATGCAGAGCTTCGCAAGCTACTGCCTGACCGAAGCCGGGGCCGGCTCCGACGCGGCC
Source organism: Alphaproteobacteria bacterium (assembly GCA_029263555.1). Classification (GTDB taxonomy): domain Bacteria; phylum Pseudomonadota; class Alphaproteobacteria; order DSM-16000; family Inquilinaceae; genus JAJUFW01. The sequence continues at coordinate 1,257 of JAJUFW010000232.1, read as the reverse complement.
GCACTTCGCACCAAAGCCGAGCGGGACGGGGATTTCTATGCCCTGAACGGCGCCAAGGCCTTCATCTCCGGCGGCTCCACCTCGGATGTCTACGTGGTCATGGCGCGCAGCGGCGGGGAGGGGCCGGACGGCATATCCGCCTTCGTCGTCGAGGCGGGGACGCCGGGCCTTTCCTTCGGCAAGAAGGAAAGGAAGCTCGGCTGGCACAGTCAGACGACCACGGCGGTGATCTTCGAGGACTGCAGGATTCCGGCGGCCAATCGCCTGGGACGGGAGGGCGAGGGCTTCCGGCTGGCGATGGCGGCGCTGGACGGCGGGCGACTCAACATCGCCGCCTGTTCGATCGGGGGCGCCCGGGCCTGTCTCGATGCCGCTCTGGATTATGCGAAGCAGCGGTGGCAGTTCGGCCGGCCGCTTGCCGATTTCCAGGCCCTCCAGTTCCGGCTCGCCGACATGGCGACGGACCTCGAGGCGTCCCGCCTCATGGTCCGGAGGGCGGCAAGCGCCCTTGACGCGGGCGACCCGGACGCCACCATGCTCTGCGCCATGGCCAAGCGTTTCGCAACCGATGCCGGTTTCCGCATCTGCAATGACGCACTCCAGCTCCATGGCGGGTACGGCTACATCAAGGACTATCCGATCGAACGCTATTTCAGGGACCTCAGGGTCCACCAGATCCTGGAAGGAACCAACGAGATCATGCGCCTGATCGTCGCGCGTCGACTGCTGGCCGGATAACCCGATTGTTCTGCAACCATTGCCCCGAAACCTCGAGACATTCATGAGAGCCGAAGACGAAATCCTATTCGAAACAGCCGGCCAGATCGGAATAGTCACCCTGAATCGCCCGAGGGCCCTGAATGCGCTCAGTCTCGGAATGATCCGGGCGATGGACCGGCAGCTTGCCGCCTGGGCCGCCGACCCGCGCGTCGGTGCGGTGGTCGTTCGGGGCGCCGGCGGGAAGGCGTTCTGCGCCGGCGGCGACGTTCGGGCCGTCTGGCAGGCGGGGATGGAGGCGAGGCAGGAAGGCCACGATGCGGCCGCCCGGTTGCGCGCCGATTTCTTCCGCGAGGAATACATCCTCAACCACCGCATTCACTTCTACCCGAAACCCTATGTCGCGCTAGTCGATGGGATCGCGATGGGCGGCGGCGTCGGCCTTTCCGTCCATGGATCGCACCGTGTCGTCACCGAAAGAACGCTGTTCGCGATGCCGGAGACGGGCATCGGGCTGTTCCCGGACGTCGGCGGCGGCTT
>JAJUFW010000664.1 GCA_029263555.1 Alphaproteobacteria bacterium | reverse complement strand
CGTATGGCGCGCGGCGGCAGGGGGTAAGACGCGGTTTCCCCGCCTGCGCGGGGATAGACCCCCCGATTAGCCTTCTGCTGCGGTACTACCAGCGGTTTCCCCGCCTGCGCGGGGATAGACCCTCAAGGCCGCCTTCAAGGTAGCCACCGTCCAGGGTTTCCCCGCCTGCGCGGGGATCGACTTCCGTGATCCCTGGTGCAAGCCATCCTGCCAGCACAGCCCTCCTTCGGAAATGCCGGTTGCGAACAAAACGGGAAATGTGCTTCCTGGGATCATGCCGGTCCCAAGGACTCTCCCGCCTTCTGCCCTGTGCATGAGCGACGACCCCCTTGCCGGGCTTAACCCGGAGCAGCGGCGTGCCGTCGAGCATGGGGTTTCGGCGGGGGAGGGGACGGTCGGCGGACCGCTTCTGGTCATCGCCGGGGCCGGATCGGGCAAGACCAACACGCTGGCCCGCCGCGTTGCCCATCTCGTCGTCAACGGCGTCGATCCGGGCCGGGTCCTACTGCTCACCTTCTCGCGCCGGGCCGCCGCGGAGATGGCAAGGCGGGTCGAGCGCATCGCGGGGAAGGTAATGGGGACAGGCGCCGGCGCCATGACGCAGGCGCTCGGCTGGTCCGGCACCTTCCACGGAATCGGCGCGCGGCTCTTGCGCGACTATGCCCACGCCATCGGCCTCGATCCCGCCTTCACGATCCATGACCGGGAGGATTCGGCCGACCACATGAACCTGGTCCGGCACGAGCTTGGCCTGTCGAAGACCGAGCGGCGCTTTCCGACCAAGGGCACTTGCCTTGCGATCTATTCGCGCGCGGTGAATTCGCAGGCGTCGCTGGCCGACGTGCTGGCCGAGGCCTTTCCCTGGTGCGCGGAATGGGAGGCGGATCTCAAGGAGCTGTTCGCCGCCTATGTGGCGGCCAAGCAGCGCCAGGGCGTGCTCGACTACGACGATCTGCTGCTCTACTGGGCGCAGATGATGACCGAACCGGCGCTTGCCGCCGATGTCGGCGGCCGGTTCGTCCATGTGCTGGTCGACGAATACCAGGACACCAACCGCCTGCAGGCGTCGATCCTGCTGGCGCTGAAGCCCGACGGGCGAGGCCTCACCGTCGTCGGCGACGACGCGCAGGCGATCTATGCCTTCCGCGCCGCGACCGTCCGCAACATCCTGGACTTTCCCGGCCATTTCGATCCGCCGGCCGAAATCGTGACGCTGGAGCGCAACTACCGCTCGACCCAGCCGATCCTTGCCGCCGCCAACGCCGTCATCGGCCTCGCTGCCGAGCGCTTCACCAAGACTCTCTGGACGGATCGCGCCTCCGGGGAACGGCCCCGGCTGGTGACCGTCCGCGACGAGTCGGACCAGGTGCGCTATGTCGTCGAGACGGTGCTGGCCAACCGGGAAGCCGGAATCGCGCTGAAGGCGCAGGCCGTGCTGTTCCGCACCTCCCATCACAGCGGCGCGCTGGAGGTCGAGCTCACGCGGCGGAACATCCCCTTCGTCAAGTTCGGCGGCCTGAAGTTCCTGGACACGGCGCATGTCAAGGACATGCTCGCCGTGCTGCGCTGGGCGGATTCGGTCCCCCGGCCCGCACCGCCGCGGACTGGCCGGACTTCGCGGGCCTCATGGCCCGGCTCCAGCGGTCGCGCGACGACTGGCCGGCCGAGCTCGGGCAGGTGCGCCGCTGGTACGAACCGCATCTCGAACGCATCCACGAGGACGCCGTCGTGCGCCGGGCCGATCTCGTCCAGCTCGAGCAGATCGCCGGCGGCTATCCCTCGCGCGAACGCTTCCTGACGGAACTCACCCTCGACCCGCCGGACGCGGCGAGCGACGAGGCGGGGGCGCCGCTGCTCGACGAGGATTACCTCAACCTCTCGACCATCCACTCGGCCAAGGG
>JAJUFW010000180.1 GCA_029263555.1 Alphaproteobacteria bacterium | reverse complement strand
CGCCGCACTGGAGTCCTTCCGCACGGGCCGGGCGGTCCGGCTGGGCTGACGCTCAGGCGCCCGCGGCGATCCTGTCCATGTCCCGTATCCGGGCGAGTCGCTGCCCCAGTCCGACCACCAGCGTCACCGCAAGGCACATGGTCGCGGTCAGCGACCGGAAGGAACGGACCTCGGCGTCCTCGATCTCGAAGGTGACGGCGGCAAGCGAGGCCAGGGGGCTCAAGGGCCCATCCGTAATGGTGATGACCGGAACCCCCCGGTTCCTGGACTCCTTCGCGATCTCCACCGTTTCCTGCGCATAGGGCCTGAAGCTGACGGCGATGAGGGCGTCGCCATCGGCGATCCAGGCGGCCTGCTGGAAGGCCATCCCTCCAACATTGTCGACCAGATGCGCCCGGCGGCCGAGATGGCCGAGGGCATAGGCCAGATAGGCAGCGACCGGATAGGACCGGCGCTGGCCGACAACATGGATCGTGTTTGCCTGGGCCAGAAGCTCGATCGCGCGCTCCAGGCTCTCCGGCCGCATCTCGTCACGCAGGTGCTGCAGCGCATGGATGCCCGCGTCGACGAAATGGGTCAGGACATCGGTGGCCCCGGTGCCGCCGGTCAGGCCCTTGATCCGCTCGCTGTAGCTCGGCACCCGGTCGACCAGACGGGAGCGGAACACCCGCTGCATCTCGCTGAACCCGTCGAAGCGGAAGGCCTTGGCAAAGCGGATCAGGCTGGACGGCTGGACCTCGGCCATCGCCGCGATCGCCGCCACGGTTTCCAATGCCATCTCGTTCGGATGGCTGAGCGCGAAGCGGGCGATCTTCTGCAATTGCCGGCTCAGCCCGTCATGGCGGGCCGATATTTCGGCACGAAGGGCATCGTAGCTGTCCGCGGCTGCAGTCATCGGATGTTCCGGAGTCATGGAACGCACATTCTATTTTTCGATATGAAGGGAACGCAAGCGGCGAGCGGAAGCAGGAAAAGGCTTTACCCGGATTATAGAATGTGCATTCTATTCAGGAAGAAAATTAAAATCTCCGTTCGCTTCCGGGCAGTGCCCGCGGGCGCTGCCGATCGGACGCGGGCAGGACGAGAAGGCCTGGGCCCTTCGGTCTTCTGCAACGACAACCGGGAGGAAATGAATGAGAAAGCTTCTGCCAACGATGCTCGCGACGGTCGCTGCCGCTGCGCTGCTGGCCTCGGCCGCGGCGGCGCAGGACGACATCCGGATCGTCGTCGTCAGTCATGGGCAGGCGTCGGACCCGTTCTGGTCGGTCGTCAAGAACGGCGTCGACGAGGCGCAGCGGGATATGGGCGTGACCGTCGAATACCAGGCGCCGGATACCTTCGACATGGTGCGCATGGCCCAGATGATCGACGCCGCCGTGGCTTCCGATCCCGACGGTCTCGTGGTGTCGATCCCCGATGCGGACGCGCTGGGCGGGTCGATCAGCAACGCGGTGGAACTGGGCATCCCCGTGATTTCGATGAATTCCGGTGCGGATGTGGCGGGTGATCTCGGCATCCTCGTCCATGTCGGCCAGACGGAGTACGAGGCGGGCCTCGGCGGCGGGCAGCGCATGAAGGACGCCGGGATCACCAACGCCGTCTGCGTGAACCACGAGGTCGGCAATGTCTCCCTAGACCTGCGCTGCGACGGCTTCGCTCAGGGCCTGGGCGGCACCAGCGAGGTCCTTGCCGTCAGCCTGGATCCGACGGAAATCCGGAACTCGGTCGTCGCCTATCTGTCCGAGCATCCGGACGTCAACGGCATCCTCACCCTCGGCCCCGCGACGGCCGGCCCGGTCCTGGCCGCCCTGGAGGAGCAGGACAGGCTCGAGGACATGACCTTCGGGACCTTCGACCTTTCGACCGAGGTCCTGGAGGCGCTGGCCGCCGGCCGCATGGCCTTCGCCATCGACCAGCAGCAGTACCTGCAGGGCTACCTGCCGATCGTCCTGCTGACGCAATACGCGAAATACGGGGTCATGCCGGCCTCGACGATCATGACCGGGCCGGGCTTCGTCACGCCCGAAAACGCCCAGCAGGTGATCGAGCTGAGCGGCAAGGGCTATCGCTGAGGTCGGTCGGGGCGGCCGGTCGCGTGCCGCCCCACGGACGATGTCCGGTTTCCTGTCTGTCTTGTCATGATCCGGGAGTGACCCGATGGATCAGTCGATGACCGGCGCTGCGGCGCCTGTCGACGAGCGGCTCCGCAAGCCGTCCCTGCTCGGCAAACTGCTGAAGCGTCCCGAGTTGGGGGCGGTCGGCGGCGCGGTCCTTGTCTTCATCTTCTTCGGCGTGGTCGCCGGGGGGACGGGCATGTTCAGTCCGCTCGGCATCATCAACTTCCTCGAGGTCTCGGCCCTTCTCGGGATCCTGGCGGTCGCCGTGGCCATGCTGATGATCGGGGGCGAGTTCGACCTGTCGGTCGGCTCCATGGTCGGCGCAGCCGGCGTCGTCATCGCCATTCCGGCGACCGAATTCGGCTGGCCGCTCTGGCTCTGCATCCTCCTGGCTTTCGCCGTCGCCGTGCTGGTCGGCTGGATCAACGGCCTGGTGACGGTGAGGAGCGGGCTTCCGTCCTTCATCGTGACGCTGGCCAGCCTGTTCATCCTTCGGGGGCTGACCATCGGCTTCACCCGGCTCTTGACCGGCCGCACCCAGGTTTCCGGCATCCGGAACCTGGCCGAGAACGACTGGCTGGCGCCGCTTTTCGGCGGAGAGATCGGCCACGGACTCTTCGTCTGGCTGGCGGACATCGGACTCGTCGCCACCCGGTCCAACGGCATGCCAGCCGTCAGCGGCATCCCGATGTCGATCGTCTGGTGGCTCGTCCTTGGCGCCCTTGCGACCTGGGTGCTGCTCAACACCCGCTTCGGGAACTGGGTCTTTGCCGCCGGAGGCGACAAGAACGCGGCGCGCAATGTCGGCGTTCCGGTCGATCGCGTGAAGATCATCCTCTTCATCTTCACCGCCTGCGCCGCCACCCTGGTCGCGGCGATCCAGGTCGTCGACGCCGGGTCGGCCGATACGAACCGCGGGCTCCTGAAGGAATTCGAGGCGATCATCGCGGCCGTGATCGGCGGATGCCTCCTGACCGGGGGCTACGGCTCGGCGATAGGGGCGATGTTCGGGGCGCTCATTTTCGGCACGGTGCAGATGGGCATCTTCTACACCGGGGTGAACACCGACTGGTTCAAGGTCTTCCTGGGCGTGATGCTGCTGATCGCCGTGCTGTTCAACACCTACATCAGACGCAAGGCGACGGAGGCGCGGTAATGGCCGATGCACCTCTGATCGAGATGCGCAACGTCTCGAAATATTTCGGGTCGGTGATCGCGCTCCAGGACATTTCCATGTCGGTCGACGCCGGCGAGGTGCTCTGTCTTCTGGGCGACAACGGCGCCGGCAAGTCGACCCTGATCAAGACGCTCTCCGGCGTCCACAAGCCGAGCAAGGGCCAGATCCTGGTGGAAGGCCGGCCGGTCGAGTTCTCCTCGCCGCGGGACGCCCTGGATCACGGGATCGCCACCGTGTTTCAGGACCTGGCGATGGTGCCGCTGATGAGCATCACGCGGAACTTCTTCATGGGCCGGGAGCCGACGGTCGGGCGCGGGCTGTTCCGCCGGATCGACAGCGCCTTCGCCGAGCGCGTGACCCGGGAGGAGATGCGCCGGATCGGCATCGACGTGCGTGACCCCTCGCAGGCGGTGGGGACCCTGTCGGGCGGCGAGCGCCAATGCGTCGCGATCGCCCGCGCGGTCTATTTCGGGGCCAAGGTCCTGATCCTGGACGAGCCGACCTCGGCGCTCGGCGTCAGCCAGGCGTCCATGGTCCTGCGCTACATCGCCCAGGCCCGGGCGCGCGGGCTGGGGGTGATCTTCATCACCCACAACGTGCACCACGCCTACCCGGTGGGTGACAAGTTCACGCTGCTCAACCGCGGCCGGAGCCTCGGGACGTTCGCCAAGTCCGAGATCAGCCGCGAGCAGGTCCTGGAGATGATGGCCGGGGGCAAGGAGCTCGAACAGATGGCCCTTGATCTGGAAGAGTTCGCGCGAAGCGACCGGGCGGCGGCCGCAGCGGCAGGGGAATGAGAGTGCGGCGCATCGGTGTCGGGGTCATCGGAACCGGGTTCATGGGGCGTTGCCACGCGCTGGCGTTCCGCACGGCGCCGCTGCTCTTCCCCGTGGAGGCCAGGGTCGATCTGGCCATGGTCGCCGACGTGAATGCCGCTGCGGCGGAATCCATGGCGCGGCAATTCGGCTTCGCGGCGGCAACGGGCGACTGGCGGGCGCTCGTGGAATGCCCGGAGGTCGATATCGTCGCGATCACGGCCCCCAATGCGCTGCACAAGGAGATGGCGCTGGCCGCGATCGCCGCCGGCAAGCATGTCTATTGCGAAAAGCCGATGGCCCTCGGCGCCGCGGATGCGCAGGCGATGGCGGATGCCGCGGCGGCGGCGGGCGTGCGCACGCTGGTCGGCTACAACTATCTGCACCAGCCGGCCGTCGCCTTCGCCAGGAAACTGATCGACCGGGGCGAGATCGGCTCCGTCGTTCGTTTCCAGGGGGTCAACGACGAAGACTACATGGCCGATCCGGCCGTGCCCCATTCCTGGCGCTGCCGGGCGGACGCCGCCGGGACCGGGACCCTCGGCGATCTCGGTTCCCACATCGTTGCGCTGGCCCGCTATTTAGCCGGCCCGATCGTCGAGCTCTGCGCCGTCACCCGGACCGTGATCGCGGAGCGGCCGCTGCCCGGAGGAGCGGGCGCAACCGCAGCGGTCGAGAACGAGGATCAGGCCGACATTCTCGTCCGCTTCGCCGACGGGGCGCTCGGCACCATCGCCACCAGCCGTGTCGCGTGGGGACGGAAGAACCGCCTTGCGTGCGAGATCACCGGCAGCCGGGGGACCCTGATCTTCGACCAGGAGCGGATGAACGAGCTGCGGATCTATACGGCCGACCGGCCGGGCGAGGCCAACGGCTTCCGGACCGTGCCGATGGGGCCGCCCCATCCCGGCTACGCCGCCTTCGTGCCGGCGGCGGGCCACCAACTCGGCTTCAACGACATGAAGGTGCTGGAGGTCGCGCATCTCCTGGCCGGGATCGTTGAGGACCGGCCCCTCTATCCCGACTTTTCCGCGGCGCTGGAGATCGAGAAGGTTCTCCAGGCCGTCGTCCGGTCGGCCGAGCGGAAGGCCTGGGTGCGGGTCGACGAGGTCTGACCCCGTCTGGCGCCCGGCGCTGCCGAGTCGGCGCGCCTTCAGCGTTTCACCGAGCAGAATCCAGGCACCTGAATCCGCACAAATCGCCGGATTCGGTAGAGGATGCTGCACCTGACGGCGAAAAGCCGTAAAATAAACAAAAAATCGGGCTTTGTTAACCGGTCGTACCAATTCATTGGTCGAGGGATGCCGAAAGGATCCGGCCCGTATCGCCTTGTGATGGTCGCGTGGCGGCCCACATGCAATCCAAGGACTAAAAGTGCGTCGGCACAGGTGGTCTTTGGCGACTTCTCAGGCGTTATCTTCTGATGAGACCGTTGCATTGCGGACGCTTGGATCCATGTGTTCGGGTCCGGGCGGGCGTCCCCGATCGGCAGTCGGACACGTTGATGTTCCGTGGGGCCCCGCCACCGCAATGCGATCGCCTGGTCCGTACGCGAGCGGCGTTCCCGTCCGGCCCGTAGCAGAACGGAGTGTGCAAGTGAATTCGGACGATTTCTTCACCCGTTTCAGCGAGAGCTATGAGCAGCGGCGCGAGAGCGAGCTGTCCCTCATGGAATATCTGGAAGGCTGCGCCCGCGATCCGATGATGTATGCCTCCGCGGCCGAGCGGATGGTGGCGGCCATCGGGGAACCGGAACTTGTCGATACGGCGAAGGACGCGAGGCTCGGCCGGATCTTCATGAATCGGACGATCAAGGTCTACCCTGCGTTCCAGGATTTCTACGGCATGGAGGACACGATCGAACGGATCGTGGGCTTCTTCCGGTACGCCGCCCAGGGGCTGGAGGAGCGCAAGCAGATCCTCTATCTGCTGGGGCCGGTCGGCGGCGGCAAATCGTCGCTGGCCGAGCGGCTGAAGAGCCTGATGGAGCGCGAGCCGATCTACGTCCTGAAGGCCGGGGACGCCGTCAGCCCGGTGTTCGAAAGCCCGCTCGGTCTCTTCGATCCGGAAAAGATGGGGCCGGAGCTGGAGGATCGGTTCGGCATCCCCCGGCGGCGGCTGACCGGGATCATGTCGCCCTGGGCGCTGAAGCGGCTTGACGAGTTCGGCGGCGACATCTCCCGCTTCCGGGTCGTGAAGCTCTACCCCTCGAAGCTGCGGCAGATCGCCGTCGCCAAGACCGAGCCGGGCGACGAGAACAACCAGGACATCTCG
>JAJUFW010000541.1 GCA_029263555.1 Alphaproteobacteria bacterium | reverse complement strand
TGGTGGGTGTCCATCTCGATGACCGTTTCATCGTCGGCGGACGCTTCGACGCGAGGCTTGCGCCGACGATCGCGCGCTGCGGCTATGACGACTATCTCGCCACGACCGATCTTTTCCAGATGCCTCGTCCTATGACCCCGGGCCGACCGAAGGGCTGATAGGCCATCCCGGCGTCGGTTTTTCGGGATGGCGCCGTGGTGCAAATCCGGGATTGCCGGCCGTCACGGCATCAGGCGGAAGGCGCCGCTGCGCAACGCGCCGGTCACGGCCCCTAGAACCTCGTCCCGGCTTTGCCCTTCCGTCGGGATGACATGCCGCTCCAACTGGCCCAAGGACGACAACTGCCGATGGAGCGCTGCAATCGGCCCGGGATCGGTCAGCGTGTCGCCGCCGCGTTCGCGGCAACGTCGGATCGCGACGTCGAGCGGCGGGCGGAGGACGACGTAGTGGAGCGGCACCGTCAGTGCCTTGAACGGCGACAGGAACCAGGGGCCGATGATGCCGTCCAAGACGACGAAATAGCCGCCTCGGGCATATCCTTCGGCGGCCTGTGCCAGGACGTCGATCACCACGCCGTTCTGCCGGTGGGCTTGGGGCAGATAGGGTGCTATCGCGCCCTGCTTGATGAAGTGCCAGAAATCGTCGGCGTGAAGATGTACCTTCGGCGCTCCCGGCTCCCGCGCGAGGGCCTCTGCCGTCGTCGTCTTCCCGGACCCCGGGGGGCCGGTCAGGATGAGGATTTCGCCTGCAAGATCGGTCACGCTTCCCTGTATATGAAGAGAATCCGAATTGCCAGGGGCATGCCGAAAGGGCCGGCCCGGGCGCCTTGCGCGACGGCAGGTGTAGAACCGCATTGTCGCGGATGGCGTAAAGTCATGATATCATCATACCACCATGGAGCCGTCATTCGTCATACCGCGCCGGAAGCTGTCCCATGAGGTCCTGGAGCATCTGCTCGCCCGGATCCGGTCCGGCGAGTTCGCTCCCGGAGAGCAGCTTCCGTCCGAACGCGAACTCATGCAGGCCTACGGCGTCGGCCGGCCGGCCGTGCGCGAGGCCCTGCAGAGCCTCGAGCGCGCCGGGATCCTGAGCATCACCCATGGCGAGCGGGCGCGGATCGTCGTCCCGACCGCCGATGCCCTGATCGGCCAGATCGCCAGCGGCGCCCGCCACATCCTTCACGTCCAGCCCCATACGCTGGAGCACCTGAAGGACGCCCGCCTGTTCCTGGAGGTCGGGCTTGCCCGGCGGGCCGCCGAGCGGGCGAGCGAGAGCGCGATCGAAGCCCTGGAGGCGGCCCATGCGGATCTGGTCAGGGCGCTTTCGACCCCCGACAGCTTCCTGTCCCGGGACATGGCCTTCCATCGCGAGATCGCGCGGGCGACCGAGAACCCGATCTTCCCCGCGATCGTCGAGGCCATGTTCGGCTGGCTGGGCGAATTCTATTCCCATCTGGTGCGGGCGCCAGGGGCGGAGAACCTGACCATCGAGGAACATGCCCGGATCCTGGAAGCGATCAAGGCCCGGGATCCGGCCGCCGCCGGCCAGGCGATGCACGATCACCTGACCCGGGCGAACAGCCTGTACCGCAGATTCGAAAGAGGCTGAGCCCGGCTGGTCCTTTTGCGCAACTTTAGTGATTGTCCTGGCGTCCGTCACTGGTATGATGACTATGCCAGAACAAAACACAAAACGGCGTTTCCTGGGGAGGAGCTCATGATCATCTCACGGCGTACGTTCACGATCGGCGCGATGCTGGCGGCCGGGACCGCCGGCTGGCCCGCCTTCGTCAAGGCGCAGGGCGCCAAGACCATCGCAGTGCTTTTCGACGGCCTCTATTCCCCCTTCTGGGTGGCCGGTCTCGACGCCATCAAGCGGGATCTGGAATCCCGCGGCTTCGAGATGGTGCAGGCCATTTCCGACCAGGACGACAACCGCCAGTTCGAGCAGGTGAAATCCATGCTCGCCCGGAATGTCGACGGCATCATCATCGTCCAGACCGACTCGAACGCTGTCATCCCGGCGATCCGCGCCGCCAACGAGGCGGGCGTGCCGATGGTCCATTTCAACCGGCCGCCCGCCGAATCCGATGCGAAATCGGTCACCGTCCTGGCCGACAACCGGCGCATCACCCGGGAGACGGTGCAGTACATGGTTGACGTCGCGCGGGAGCGCGGCGGCACCTACAAGGCGGCCATCCTGATCGGCGACCTGGGCGATCCCAACGCCGTCAATCGCCGCGACGGCTTCTTCGACATCGTCGACCAGCACCAGGACATCATCGAGGTCGTCGCGCGCATTCCGACGGAATGGAACGCCGACCGGGCCTTTTCCGGGCTGACCAACGCCTTCCAGGCCAACCCGGACATCAACTTCCTGTTCACCTCGTCCGACTTCATGTTCCCGCAGATCGTGCAGGTCATGCAGGTCGCCGGAAAGCTGCACCCGATCGATTCGCCGGACCATGTCATCTTCGGCGGCTTCGACGGCGACGCCACCGCCTACAAGCTGATGGAGGACAAGCTTCTCGACGCCGACGGCGTCCAGGATCTGTTCTACGAGGCCGAGCTGGCGGTGAACGCCATCGTCGACCTGCAGGCCGGC
>JAJUFW010000036.1 GCA_029263555.1 Alphaproteobacteria bacterium | reverse complement strand
GGCGGGCGATCTCGACCGCAAGCGGGTGGTTTTCGGGGGTCAGGCGTCCCAGAATCTCTTCGATCCGCGCGAAATAGTCCTCGATCAGTTGGCGCTCCAGTCGGCGCTCCTCGCTGCGGCCGAAGGGGTCGAACCGGGTCCCCCGCAGGCGTTTCATCCGCGCCAGCAGCGAGAAGACCGTCAGCATCCAGGGACCGTAGGTGCGCTTCCGCAGCCGGCCGGTTTCCGGATCCCTGTCGGCCAGAACGGGCGGGGCCAGATGGAAGCGCAGGCGGTAGTCGCCGTCGAACTGACGCCGGATCTGCTCCAGGAACGAACCGTCCGAATAGAGCCGGGCCACCTCGTATTCGTCCTTGTAGGCCATCAGCTTGAAGGCGTAGCGGGCGACCGCCTCGGCAAGCGCGGCGCTTTCGCCGACAGCCGAGGCTTCCCGCGCGCGGACCCGTTCGACCAGGGCGCGGTAGCGGGCGGCATAGGCGGCGTCCTGGTAGGCGGTCAGGAAGTCGGCCCGGCGCCGGATCGCCTCGTCCAGGGTCCGGCTCCGCACCCGCTCCGGGGCGGGCGGCGGGGCAGTCTGCTCGATCGCCCGTTCCACCGCCGCCCGGTCATGGGCCGCCCGTCTGCCCCACAGGAACGCCGCCCGGTTCATCTCGACGGCGGTTCCGTTCAGCTCGATCGCGGCGTCGATCGCCGCGGCGGATACCGGAACGAGCCCGCATTGCCAGGCGAAGCCCAGCATGATCATGTTGGTCGCGATCGTATCCCCCAGAAGCGCAGTCGCGAGACGGGTCGCGTCCAGCGTGTCGATAAGCTCTTCGCGCTGCGCGGCCGAGCGCAGAAGCTCGATCATCTCGTCCTTCGGGAAGCCGAGATCCGGGCTCCGGGTGATGGCACCGGGGAAGGTTTCGTGGGTGTTGACCACCGCCGCGGTCGACTCGGGCCTGATCCGCGCGATGCATCCCGCCGAGGCGGCGACGACGAGATCGCAGCCCAGGACCAGATGGGCGCCGCCGGCCGCGATCCGGACGGCATTGATGGCCTGGGGGGTGTCCGCGATCCGGACATGGCTGATGACCGAGCCTCCCTTCTGGGCAAGGCCGGTCTGGTCCAGGACGGTGACGCCCTTGCCCTCCAGATGCGCCGCCATGCCCAGCAGCGCGCCGATCGTGACGACGCCGGTCCCGCCGATCCCGGTGATCAGGATGTTGTAGGGATGGTCCAGCGACGGCAGCCACGGTTCCGGCAGCGGGGCCCAACCGTCCCCGTCGCCTGCGTCGCGCGGAGCCGGCTTCCTCAGCTTGCCGCCCTCGACCGTGACGAAGGACGGACAGAAGCCTTCCAGGCAGGAGAAGTCCTTGTTGCAGGTCGACTGGTCGATCTGGCGCTTGCGCCCGAACTCGGTCTCTACCGGGACGATGGACAGGCAGTTCGACGCCTTGCCGCAGTCGCCGCAGCCTTCGCAGACCAGTTCGTTGATGAAGACCCGCTTCGGCGGGTCCGCCATCAGCTTGCGCTTGCGGCGCCGGCGCTTCTCAGCCGCGCAGGTCTGGTCGTAGATCAGGACCGACACGCCCCGACTCTCCCGCAGCTCGCGCTGGATCCGGTCCAGGTCGCGCCGGTGCCGCACGGGCGTGCCGGAGGGCAGGGCGGGTGCGGATTGTCCGTACTTCCCAGGCTCGTCGGTGACGACGACGATCGTCTCCACGCCTTCGGCCCGGATCTGCTCGACCAACATCGGCACGGTCAGTCGGCCGTCGACCGGCTGGCCGCCGGTCATGGCCACCGCGTCGTTGTACAGAAGCTTGTAGGTGATGTTGACGCCGGCCGCGAGCGCGGCCCGGATCGCCAGGATGCCCGAATGGAAATAGGTCCCGTCGCCCAGATTGGCGAAGACGTGGCCGGTCTCCGTGAACGGCGCCTGGCCGATCCAGGGCACGCCCTCGCCGCCCATCTGGGTGAAGGTTTCCGTCCGGCGGTCCATCCAGGTGACCATGTAGTGGCAGCCGATGCCGGCCAGTGCGCGGCTGCCGTCGGGAACCTGGGTCGAGGTGTTGTGCGGGCAGCCTGAGCAGTAATGGGGGACCCGCTCCATGGCCGGATGCAGCGTGACCTTCTGTTGTTCCTTGCCCTCCAGGAAGGCGGCGCGCTCGCGGATCACCGGATGGTCCAGGCGCTTGAGGAGCCGCCGGCCGATGATGACCGCGATCTGCGCCGGGGACAGCTCTCCGGTCGACGGCAGGATCCAGTTCCGCTCCTCGTCGAACTTGCCGACGATCACCGGGCGCCGGTCGGCGTGCCAGTTGTAGAGCTGCTCCTTGAGCTGGTTCTCGATAAGGGCGCGCTTCTCCTCGACGACGATCAGTTCGTCCAGCCCCTCGGCAAAGCGCCGCACGCCCTCGGGCTCGAGCGGCCAGGACATGCCGACCTTGTAGACGGCAAGTCCGATCTCCCGCGCCAGATCCTCGCCGATGCCCAGGTCCTCGAGCGCCTGGCGGACATCCAGGAAGCTCTTGCCCGTCGTGACGATGCCGAACCTGTGCGCTGGGGCGTCGTAGACCATCCGGTCCAGCCGGTTGGCCCTGGCGAAGGCAAGGGCGGCGTAGAGCTTGTGTCGCATCAGCCGCTCCTCCTGAACCAGCGGCGCGTCCGGCCAGCGGATGTTGAGCCCGCCTCGCGGCATCTCGAAATCCGTGGGCAGCACGATCGATACCCGATCGGGCGAGACTTCCGCCGACGCCGAGCTGTCCACGGTCTCGGCGATGGTCTTGAAGCCGATCCACAGGCCGGAATACCGGCTCATCGCCCAGCCGATCAGGCCGAGGTCCAGGATCTCCTGGACGTTCGCCGGGTTGAGCACGGGCATCATGGCGGCGATGAAGGCGTGCTCGGACTGGTGGGGAACCGTCGAGGATTTGCAGGCGTGATCGTCGCCCGCCATGGCCAGCACGCCGCCGTAGCGGGAGGTGCCGGCGAAATTGGCGTGCTTCAGGACGTCGCCTGACCGATCGACCCCGGGCCCCTTGCCGTACCACATGGCGAAGACGCCGTCGTATCGCGCGCCGGGCCAGAGATTCGCCTGCTGGCTGCCCCACACGGCGGTGGCGGCGAGATCCTCGTTCACGCCCGGCTGGAAGCGGATGTGATGGGCCTCCAGATGCGGGCGTGCCTTCCAAAGAGTCTGGTCCAGACCGCCCAGCGGGGATCCGCGATAACCCGAGATGAAACCGGCGGTCGAGAGCCCGGCGGCGAGGTCGCGGCGGCGCTGCATGATCGGAAGGCGCGCCACGGCCTGAACGCCGTTCAGGTAGATCCTGCCGCGATCGAGGACGAACTTGTCGTCGAGCGTGACGGCGGCGAGCGACATGACGTTCTCCCGGTAGAACCGGCTGCCCTGCCCCCAATAACATGTTGGTAAACATGATATTAACCATTGAGAGGCTATGCAATTGCGGCCTGTCGCTCGTCGCGAAAATGAAATGAATAGATATTGTTGGCGCGCATATATGGTGTAAATTTACAAATGGAAGGGTGCTAGGATACTGGATATGATTCATCAGGGAGAGGAAGGCATTTTATGCGGCCGCAGCATTCGTCTTTGCACTTGCAGCATTCGTCGTTCTTGAGGCGGCGGCAACCTTCGGCGCGACTCCCGGCCGGAGGCGGAAAGCAGCACCGGAACGGTCGCAAGATATTCATTGACATCTGTTAACCTTTTTCCGGTTCATAGTATCGGGGCGCGATCGAATGCGCGGGAGCAGCCGATGAAGCCAGAACATGAACGTCCGGGCATCGCCCTGGAGGAGGTGCTGGTCACTCCGCAGTTGGCGATCCGCCCGGCACGCGCTCCCGACCTGGCTTCCGAGAACCGGGCGATGCATGAACTGGCGCGGCAGATGGTGGCCGACCCGGAGCGGATCCTGGAACGCATGGCGGAACTTGCCCTCGATCTCTGCAACGCCGGCTCGGCCGGGGTCAGCGTCCTGGAGACGGATTCCCCGGAGGGGCCGGTGTTCCGCTGGCGGGCGCTTGCCGGGCGGTTCAAGCACCGTCTGGGCCACGCGCTTCCGGGCAGCTTCAGTCCCTGCCGGACCTGTTTCGACCAGGGCGGTCCCGTGCTGCTGGACCGTCCGGCACGGTTCTTCACCTATTTGCGCGACCTTCGCGACGAGATCAGCGAGGCGCTTTTCATGCCGCTGCTCGACGCGGAAGGGGCGGCGCTCGGTGCCATCTGGGTGCTGTCGCACCACGATGGCAGGCGGTTCGACACCTGCGACGTGCAGGTCATGTCGCGCCTTGCGGATTTCGGTGCGCTGGCGCTCAAGATGGCTTCGCTCCTGGCCGAGAAGGATCTGATGCTCCGGGAAGTCGACCATCGGGTCGCCAACAGCCTGCAACTCACCTCCAGCCTGCTCAGGCTTCAGGCGCGGAGGGTCGATGAGCCGGTCGCGAAGGAGCAGCTCGAGCGGGCGGCCCAGCGAGTCGGCTCGATCATGCAGATCCACCAGCGGCTGGCGCACGACACGGGCAACAACAGCGTGGACATGGGCGCCTATCTGCAAGGGCTGTGTCGGGATCTTGCCCGGTCGGTCGTTCTGGACCAGCGCGACATCCGCCTGAACGTCCATGTCGGGCAGGAGAAGACCCGGGTGCCGTTCGACCGGGCAAGCCATATCGGGCTTCTGGTGAACGAACTGGTGACGAACGCGCTGAAGCACGGCCGTGCCGCCGAAGATCAGAGCGTCGTGGAGGTGTCACTGGAGACGGTCGGGAACGGGAAGCTGCGGCTGGCGGTGGTCGACAACGGGCCCGGCGTGCCGGACGGTTTCGACCCTTCGGAAAGCCGTGGGCTGGGGATGACGGTCGTCAGATCGATGGTCGCCCAGCTTGGCGGTACGCTCCGGGTCGAGGCCGGCAGCGGCACGCGGATGACCGTCGAATTTCCGGAGCTGGATGCCGACGAAGGCGCGATCGCCCGGTCCGGCTCGGTCGCCGGATAGGCGCGCGCGGCGGCATAGGCCGTCAGGCCGTCACGCGCTCACGGAAGCATTCGGAGAAGCGGGACAGCGAAAGCGTCCGCTCTTCGTCCAGGACGCGGATTCCTGACTCGATGTGCAGATTGAACCGGACGTGAGGGATGCCGGCCGCATCGGGACGGATCGCGATGACCTTTGCGATCTCCACGACATTGTCGCGTCGCGGCCGGGAGTAGCTGGCGCCCGCGGTGATTTCCGGTGGCTTCCGCGTAAGTCTCGGGAACATTCTGCCGCTCCTTCGCAGTGCTTCCGATTATTCTCCGCGCGGAGGGTATCTGGGAAATCTTGATGTTAAGTTAATGCCTTTTGATTGCAAAATCATTTAAAATTGTTTCGTTCCTTGTCTTCCCCGGTCCGGCTGTCGGCCTGCCGCCCGGGACGGCACATGCCTCTTGTTCCCTTGCCGTCGAAGGATCGGGTTGCCTAGCCCGGCGCCGCCGCCATATTGAGAGCGGTACCGAAAGAGAGGGACAGGATGACTTCAATCGTGACCGCTGCGGATGCCGGAACGGCCGCCGTCGAACCGGATGCAATCCCGGACCTCGGCGCGCTGCCGACCTGGAATGTCGACGACCTATATCCCGGGCCGGAATCCGCCGAACTCAAGCGCGATCTGGAGCGGTCGGAGGAGCTGTCCGGGGAGTTCGCCGCCCGGTACCAGGGCCGGCTGGCCACGCTCGATGCGCGCGAACTCGCCGCCGCGATCGCGCAGTACGAGGCGATCGACGAGACGCTGGCCCGGATCATGAGCTATGCGTATCTGGTCTATGCCGGGGACATGGCGGACCCGGTGAACGGCCGCTTCATGCAGTCGATGCAGGAGAAGGTGACCACCATCTCCAGCCATCTTCTGTTCTTCCCTCTCGAGATCAACCGTCTGGACGAGGATGACCTGCAGCGAAAGCTGTCGGTGCCGGAACTCGCCCGCTATGCCCCGTGGCTGCGCGACACCCGCGCGTTCCGGGAGCATCAGCTTTCCGACGAGGTCGAGAAGCTGCTTCACGAGAAAGCGGTCGCGGGGCGTGCCGCCTGGGTCCGGCTGTTCGATGAGACGATGGCCGCCCTTCGCTTCCCGATCGGCGGTCGGGAGATGACCACGGCCGAGGCGCTCAACTGTCTCTCCTCGCGCGATCCCGCCCGCCGGAAGGAGGCGGCGCTCGCCATCGGTCGCGTCCTGGGCGACAACATACGCCTCTTCGGCCATATCACCAACACGCTCGCCAAGGACAAGGAAATCGAGGACAAGTGGCGCCGTTTCGAACGGCCCTGGTCCGGGCGCAACCTGTCGAACCATGTCGAGGACGAGGTGGTCGAGGCCCTGGTCTCGGCGGTGAAGGAGTCCTACCCCGTCCTGTCGCACCGGTACTACGCGATGAAGGCGCGATGGTTCGGCAGCGACCGGCTGGATTACTGGGACCGCAATGCGCCGTTGCCCGAGGACACGGACCGGGCGATCCCCTGGGAGGAAGCCCGGCGGATCGTGCTCGACGCCTATCACGATTTCTCGCCGGAAATGGCGGCAGTCGGCCGCCGCTTCTTCGACGAAGGCTGGATCGACGCCCCGACGCGGCCGGGCAAGGCGCCGGGAGCCTTCGCCCATCCGACCGTGCCGTCCGCCCACCCCTATATCCTGCTGAATTACCTCGGCAAGACCCGGGACGTGATGACCCTGGCCCACGAGCTTGGCCACGGCGTCCATCAGGTCCTGGCGGGCAGCCAGGGGCATCTGCTCAGCGATACGCCGCTGACCCTGGCCGAGACCGCCAGCGTCTTCGGCGAGATGCTGACCTTCCGCTCGCTGCTCGACAGCGAGGCCGACCCGGCTCGGAAGCGGTTTCTCCTGGCCGGAAAGGTCGAGGACATGCTCAACACGGTCGTCCGGCAGATCGCCTTCTTCGAGTTCGAGCGCCGCGTGCATATGGAACGGCGCGAGGGAGAGTTGTCGGTCGACCGCCTGGGCGAGATCTGGCTGGACATCCAGCGCGAGAGCCTGGGGCCGGCGCTGCGGTTCGACGACGGCTACAGGACCTACTGGTCCTACATCCCGCATTTCATCCATTCGCCCTTCTACGTCTATGCCTATGCCTTCGGCGACTGCCTCGTGAATTCGCTCTACGCCGTCTATCAGGAGGCAGAGGCGGGCTTCGCGGAAAAGTATCTGGAGATGCTGCGGGCAGGCGGGACCAAGCGCCACAAGGAGCTGTTGGCCCCGTTCGGGCTGGACGCCACCGATCCGTCCTTCTGGCAGAAGGGGCTGGGGGTCATCCGCGGCTTCATCGACGAGCTGGAGGCCGCCGGCGGCTGATGGCTGCTGCTATTCCTTCATGGGGCTTGGCAGGCGCCGGAACTTCGCCTAAGCGGAAGCTTCCGGACGCCGCATCCCGGCAGAGACGGCCCGGCCGCTCTGATCCCGTCACTCCATACTGTTGAGCCATGGCCAAGGGTTCCGAAGAAAACACGTTTGGCGGGCGGCTGTCCCGCTACGCCCGGGTTTCCACCTCGATGGGCGGGCTGGCCGCGCGTCTGGCGGGAGAGCGCTATTTCGGCGTCAAGATGGAGCGCGGAAAGCATGCCGCCGAGCTGAAGGAGGCGCTCGGCCAGCTGCGCGGGCCGCTGGTCAAGGTCGCCCAGATGCTGGCGACGATTCCCGAGGCCCTGCCGAAGGAATATGTCGCCGAGCTGCAGCAGCTTCAGTCGAACGCGCCGCCCATGGGCTGGCCGTTCGTGAAGCGGCGCATGGCGGCCGAGCTGGGCCCCGACTGGCAGAGCCGGTTCAAGAGCTTCGAGAGGGAGGCTGCGGCCGCGGCCTCGCTTGGGCAGGTCCACAAGGCCGTCCATCATGACGGGCGCCTTCTCGCCTGCAAGCTCCAGTATCCGGACATGCAGTCGGCCGTCGAGGCGGACCTGAACCAGCTCCGCCTCTTCCTCGGCATCTTCGAAGCCTATGACCGGGCGATTTCGACCCGGGAGATCCAGAAGGAGCTGGCGGACCGCCTGCGCGAAGAGCTGGATTACGAGCTCGAGGCGCGGCACTGCGCCCTCTACGGCGACATGCTGGCCGACGATCCGATGGTCCATGTCCCGGAGGTCGTGCCGGAGCTGTCGACGCGGCGCCTCCTGACTACGACCTGGCTCGAGGGCGAGCCGATCCTGAAATTCGTCGAGAACGACATCGCGCAGCGCAATGCCTTGGCGCTCGCCATGTTCCGGGCCTGGTACGTGCCCCTCTACTATTACGGCGTCATCCACGGGGACCCGCATCTGGGCAATTATTCGGTGCGCCCCGACGACACCATCAACCTGCTGGACTTCGGCTGCATCCGGGTCTTCCACGCGTCCTTCATCGCCGGGGTGATCGAACTCTACCGCGCCCTGCAGACGGGCGACCGGGAACGGGCAATCAGCGCCTACCGGACCTGGGGCTTCAAGAACATCACGAAGGAGCTGGCGGACGTTCTCAACGTCTGGGCCAGCTTCATCTATGGCCCCATTCTCGACGACCGGACCAGGCTGATCGGCGAGGTCGACAAGACCGGTATCTATGGCCGCGAGACGGCGGAGAAGGTGCACAAGGAGCTGCGCCGGGTCGGCGGGGTCGAGGTGCCGCGGGAATTCGTCTTCATGGACCGCGCGGCGTTGGGCCTGGGGTCGGTCTTCCTGCACCTGAGGGCCGAGATCAACTGGTACCGGCTGTTCAACGAGCTGATCGAAGGCTTCGACGAAAAGGCCCTGGCAGAACGGCAGGCGGCGAAGCTTCGCAAGCACGGGCTTCCGCTTCCCGACGCCGCCTGAGGCGGCGTCGGCTTCGATCTCAAGACGGCATAGGCCCGGACATTTCCTTCCGGCGGCGCCGCATCGCGCGTGCCGACTTTGCTGGGTTGAATTGTATCGGCATTGATCAACTGCCGCTGAGGATGCTTGCCCGGCGGGCAGTCATGCGGCATGTTCCATAATTCCCATCCTTGGCAATCCGAATGCAAATCTGAGGCCCTCACAAAGCATGAAAATTGCGATCCTGAAAGAGCGTCGCGCGGGGGAACGCCGGGTGGCGGCGACACCGGACACGGTCAAACGCTTCGTCGGCCTGGGCCTCGAGGTCGCGGTCGAGGCGGGAGCCGGGCTGACCGCGGCGGTGACCGACGATGCCTATGCCGCCGCCGGCGCGACTGTCCTCGACGATCCGCGGTCGGTCCTGTCCGGGGCCGACATCGTCTTGAAGGTTCAGCGGCCGCTCCAGGCCGGGGAGGGCGAGGTCGACGAGCTGGGCGCGATGAAATCGGGCGCGGTCCTGATCGGATCCTTGGCACCCTATGACGCGCCCGACAGCCTGAAGGCCTATGCCGGTGCCGGGGTGACCGCCTTCGCGATGGAGCTTCTGCCCCGGATCACGCGGGCGCAGTCCATGGACGTGCTGTCGAGCCAGTCGAACCTTGCCGGATACCGTGCCGTCATCGAGGCTGCCGCGCTGTTCGGCCGGGCCATGCCGATGATGATGACCGCCGCCGGCACGGTGGCGCCGGCGCGGGTCATGGTCATGGGCGCGGGCGTCGCCGGTCTTCAGGCGATCGCGACGGCGCGGCGCCTCGGTGCCGTCGTGTCCGCGACCGATGTCCGGCCGGCGACGAAGGAACAGGTCGAAAGCCTGGGCGCCAGCTTCGTCGCGGTCGAGGATGACGAATTCCGGGAGGCCGAAACGGCCGGCGGATACGCCAAGCCCATGAGCGAGGCCTACCAGGCCAAGCAGGCGGCCCTGATCGCGGAGACGATCCAGAAACAGGACATCGTCATCTGCACCGCCCTGATCCCCGGGCGCCCGGCGCCTGTCCTGGTGACGGAGGAGATGGTCGCGACGATGAAGCCCGGGTCGGTCATCATCGATCTGGCGGTCGAGCGGGGTGGCAACTGCCCGCTGTCGCGGTCGGGCGAGGTGGTGGAGACGGCGAACGGGGTCAGGATCGCCGGGATCGGCGACGCGCCGTCCCGGGTGCCGGTCGATTCCTCGGCCCTCTATGCCAAGAACCTGTTCAACTTCCTGTCGCCGCTGGTCGATCGCGAAGCCGGAACGCTGGCGATCGACTGGAACGACGAAATCATCCGGGGCACCGGCCTCACTCGCGACGGCCAGATTGTGCATCCGGCCTTTGCCCCGGCCACGGCTGCGGCGGCTGTCTGACAGAGGGAGCTTCCATGGAATCTGAAACCCTAGCCCGCTCGGCGGCCGAGCTCGCGGCCGAGGCCTCGGCCCTCGCCGCCAGGGCCGCGGAGATGGCCAGCCAGGCCGCGCTGGTGGAGGCCGCGGAACCCGTGGTCGGACACGACTTCTTCCTGACCGGCCTCACCGTCTTCGCACTCGCCTGCTTCGTCGGCTACTACGTCGTGTGGCGGGTGACGCCGGCCCTGCATTCCCCGCTCATGAGCGTCACCAACGCCGTTTCCTCGGTGATCATCGTCGGCGCCCTGATCGCCGCGGGACCCGCGTCCTTCGAACTTTCGTCCGTCTTCGGATTCCTCGCGGTCGTGCTGGCCAGCGTGAACATCTTCGGCGGGTTCATCGTCACCCAGCGGATGCTGGGCATGTACAAGAAGAAGCAGAAGTAGGGCGCCCATGGCCAGCTACGCCGTTCTCGCCTATCTCGCCGCCGCGCTGTGCTTCATCATGGCGCTGCGGGGACTCTCCAGCCCGGAAACCAGCCGGGCCGGCAACATCTACGGCATCGTCGGCATGGCGATCGCCATCGTCACGACACTTCTGCTTCCTCAGGTGGTGAGCTACTGGCTGATCGTCCCGGGCATCGTGATCGGCGGGGCGATCGGCACCGTCGTGGCCAGGCGAATCCAGATGACGGCGCTGCCGCAGCTGGTCGCGGCCTTCCACAGCCTGGTCGGCCTGGCCGCCGTGTTCGTCGCCGCGGCCAGCTTCACCAACCCGGAAGCCTATGGCATCGGCCGTCCCGGCGACATCGCCATCGGCAGCCTGATCGAGATGTCGATCGGCACCGCGATCGGCGCGATCACCTTCACCGGGTCGCTGGTCGCCTTCGCCAAGCTCCAGGGGCTGGTTTCGGGCAAGCCGCTGGTCTTCGCGGGCCAGCATCTTCTGAACGCCGCGCTCGGCATCCTCACGGTGGCGCTCGTCGTGTGGCTGTGTGCGACGCAGGCGCCCGTGGCTTTCTGGCTGATCGTGCTGGTCGCCCTCATCCTCGGCTTCCTGCTCATCCTGCCGATCGGCGGCGCCGACATGCCGGTCGTCGTCTCCATGCTGAACTCCTATTCCGGCTGGGCCGCGGCCGGCATCGGGTTCACGCTGCAGAACAATCTCCTGGTCATCACTGGCGCGCTGGTCGGCGCCTCCGGCGCCATCCTCAGCTACATCATGTGCAAGGGGATGAACCGGTCGATCTTCAACGTCATCCTGGGCGGCTTCGGGGGCGACGCCTCGGCCGGGCCGGCGGTCGGGTCCGGCGACCGGACGGTGAAGCAGGGATCGGCCGACGATGCCGCGTTCATCATGAAGAACGCCCAGTCGGTCATCATCGTGCCGGGCTACGGCATGGCCGTCGCCCAGGCCCAACATGCGCTGCGCGAGATGGCGGACCTGCTGAAGGCCGAGGGCGTAACGGTGAGATACGCCATCCACCCGGTCGCCGGCCGCATGCCCGGACACATGAACGTGTTGCTGGCCGAGGCGAACGTGCCCTATGACGAGGTCTTCGAGCTCGAGGACATCAATCGCGACTTCTCCCAGGCGGATGTCGCCTTCGTCATCGGCGCCAACGACGTCACCAACCCGGCGGCCAAGTCCGACCCGTCCTCGCCGATCTACGGGATGCCGATCCTGGAGGTGGAGCGGGCGAAGACGGTGCTGTTCGTCAAGCGCTCGCTCGGCTCGGGCTATGCCGGCGTCGACAATGAGCTGTTCTTCCGCCCGAACACGATGATGCTGCTGGGCGACGCCAAGAAGATGTGCGAGGAGATCGTCAAGGCCATCGCCTGAGCCTTGGGTCCGGGGCGGGTTTCCGGCTTCTCAATCCTCCCGCTTGCGATATTCTGTTCGTCGTCGCCTAGGGCGACGGCGACAGGGAGGCTTTCCGGATGCACGGCAGCGGGGCCCGTCCCATCATTCCGGCGCTGGCGCGCCTTCACGAGACCCTGGCGCCTTTCGCGTGGCCGCTGGTCCGGGCAACGATCGGCCTCACGCTGGTTCCCCACGGCGCGCAGAAGCTGTTCGGCTGGTTCGGTGGCGGCGGGATCGCCGGAACTGCTCAGGGATTCGAGGGCATGGGCTTCCAGCCCGGCGTGTTCTGGGCCGTCGTCGCGGGCCTGGTTGAATTCGCGGGCGGCCTTATGCTGGCCGCCGGCTTCCT
>JAJUFW010000412.1 GCA_029263555.1 Alphaproteobacteria bacterium | reverse complement strand
AGGATGCCGACCCCGACACCCTGGCCAGCCTGCGGGGCTTCCGCGAGCTGCCCGCCGTCTGGACCATCCAATGGGACCTCTATGTCGTAAGCAACGGCTCAACCCCGCAGGCGAGCCGGCTGATCGACACGAAGCTGGCGGCGCCCCTGCAGCGCCTCTCCCACAGTGCCGCCAAGGGCCGGCCTTCGCTGGCCTTCCGCAATCTGCTGCGCGGCTGGCGCTTCGGCCTGCCGTCGGGTCAGAACGTCGCCCGGCGAATGGGCATCAGGCCGATCCGGGACGACCGCGACGACCCGCTGTGGCTCTATATCCTGAACGAGGCGCAGGAGCAGCATGGCGGGCGACGGCTCGGCACCGTCGGCGGCCGGATCGTGGCCGAGGTCTTCATCGGGCTTCTGGCCGGCGACAATCTTTCCTATTACAGCCAGAATCCCTTCTGGCAGCCGGAGCTTCCGGGCACGGACGGGACGTTCCAGCTTGCCGACCTGCTGCGGGCGGCGGGGGTCGCGATGGCGGCGTCCGACCCGCCCTTCCCGGTCCAGCTGCCCCAGGCCTGACGCGCAGATCGGGGACCGGGGGCGGCCCGCCTGCCGGTCCCCGGCCCTCCCCCTTCCGGCGGCCCGGTCGGCTTCCGCACGAAGGACGCCCGGCGGCCGTCGCCTTCCGCCCGGACAGCGGCGATATGCCCCGGGGCCCGAACCGGCGCCTTTCCGAGGATGACCTTTGACGTCCGCGCCGCGGCGACGTATCAGCGCGGGGTGAACGTCTGCAAGGACGGCAGATCCCGTGCACGCCGCAAATGGCCGGTTCCGTGCCCTGGACTGTCCGCCGGACATCTGAAGGAGGAGGCCACCCGTGCCGCTGATCAACGAGAATTCCCGCGGCGTCTTCGTCATCGCCGCGACACCGTTCGCCGACGATCTTTCGGTCGACGTCGCCGGCATCGGCCGGTTGACCGAGTTCTATCGGAAATCGGGCGCGGACGGGCTGACCGTGCTCGGCATCATGGGCGAGGCCCCGAAGCTTTCCAGCAGCGAGGCGCGGACGGTCGCCGCCGAATTCATCCGCCAGGCGGGCGACCTGCCGGTCATCATCGGCGTCTCCGCCCCCGGCCTGGCCGCCATGTCCGAACTGACCAAGGCGGTCATGGACATGGGCGCCGCCGGCGTGATGGTCGCGCCGCCCTCCACCCTGCGCACCGACGACCAGATCGTGTCCTACTACCAGATGGTGGGGGAGACGCTGGGTTCCGACGTCCCGGTCGTGCTTCAGGACTATCCGTTGACCACGACGGTCCAGATGCCGGTCGCGGTCCTGAACCGGATCTTCGAGACGGTCCCCAGCATCAAGATGCTGAAGCACGAGGACTGGCCGGGACTGGCCAAGATCAGCGCGCTGCGCGCAGCCGAAGCCGCCGGCGCCCGCCGGGTCTCGATCCTCACCGGCAATGGGGGCGTCATGCTGTTCGAGGAAATGCAGCGCGGCGCCGATGGCGCGATGACGGGCTTCGCCTATCCGGAGATGATGCGCGACGTCGTCCGCTACGTCACGGCCGGGGAGATCGATCGGGCCCAGGACCTGTTCGACGCCTATCTGCCCCTGGTCCGCTACGAGCACCAGCCGGGCCTGGGCCTCGCCGCCCGGAAATACGTGCTGAAGCAGCGCGGGGCGCTGGCGTCGGACAAGCTGCGCCGCCCGGGCCCGTCGCTGTCGGACGCCGACCGCGCCGAGATCGATCGCCTGATGGCGCGGCTGGACCGCCGGCTGAAGGAGCTGGGCTGAAGACGCCCCGCTCTCCTGACGCGAAAGGCCCCGGGGTGTCCGCCCCGGGGCCTTTTTCGTTCGGCCGGCCTAGTGATCCCGGTGGCCCGAGAAGGCGATCTTGTCGACGAAGGCGAGGATCAGGGCGGAGACGAGGAAGGTCAGGTGCATGCCGACCAGCATGCCCAGCTTGTCGTTCGGGATCGACTGGGCCTCCACGAACGCCTTCAGGAGATGGATGCTGGAGATCGCGATGATGCTGACGGCCAGCTTGATCTTCAGGGTCCCCGCGTCGACCTTGCCGAGCCAGGCGAGCGCCTTTTCCTCCCCGCCCACATCGAGCCGGGAGACGAAGCTCTCATATCCGGACAGCACGACCATCACCAGCAGATTTCCGACCAGCACCAGATCGACGAGCGCGAGCCCCGTCAGCACCAGCGTCGTCTCCTCCATGGTCAGGAGCATGGGAAGGAGATGGAGAAGTTCCTGGAAGAACTTCACGGTGAAGAACAGGAGAATGACGATCATGCCCAGATACATCGGGACGAGCGTCCAGCGCCCCCAGAATAGGAGCCTTTCGATTATTCGTTCTATGCTGTTCATGGTCGGTTCGGGGACGAAATGAGATGAAGGCGGGAGAGATACCCGATCCGCCCGCCTTTCCACAATCGCGGACTTCGTGCCGATCGCGTGAAAAATCCGGACATTCGCAGGGGCGGCGGACCGGCCCGGCCGTCGCCCGACGATCCCGAATCAAAGGGCGAGGATCTCTCGGAACTCAGGACCGCCGGCCTTGTTGTCCAACATATCTGGGCTCCGGCCGCAAGCGCGGCCGGCCCGTTGTCGTCGGAGGGCGCGATGAAGTACCGAACCCTGGACGAGATCCGCCAGAGCGGCCCCCTTTATCAAGATTCTGACCTCAAGATGTCCCGCCGGGCGCGGCTGGAACGTTGGGCCGCGCTTCTCGAGCAGCATCCGGAACCGGTTTCCGTGCTGCATGAGACCGAATATCAGCCCCGCCCGGTCCGCGACACCATGCGTGCGGATGGGTCGGCGCTGGCGGTGGCGTTCCAGGATCCGCTGCTGCGGGTGCAGGGGCTGACCGGCGACACCTATGGCGAGGCCGTCCGCTTCTTCGGTCTCTCGGACAGCGAGGCGCACCACATCCTCTGCTACTGCCACTACTGCATGACGGCAGTGCCAGCGAGTCAGACCGCCGCCCGGGTGCGTGCCATCGCCGGCCGGCCCAGCATCGCGGCCATCCGGTCGCTGACCTGGATCGCCGGCACCTGCGCCGGGCTCGTCGCGTTGGGAGCCGTGGCCCTGACGCTCTGAGCCGGCCGTCCCGAGGAGGGAAGCCCGCGCCCCGTCCTTGCACGAGCCGGGAGCGGCACGCGGGACCATGGGCGCCGCCTTGGGCACCGTCATCGCGGCCTCGACGACCGGTCCTCTGCCGTCGCCGGTCGGGACTCCGCGCCCGGGCGGCTTATGCCGGTTCCCGCCCCGGGCGTCGGTTGGGTCCGGTGCTGTAACTCGGTCACGTGACGTCGCAAAGCGTCGGTGATCCGGGCGCTCGCCTCCTCGCCCGTGCCCTCGCGTTCCAGACGGGAGGGCGCAAGCGGATCGCCGAACGCCACCGTGATCCGGCCCAGCCGCGGCAGGAGGCGGCCCGGCGGATAGGCCTGATAGGCGCCGTGGATCGCGACCGGGATGACGGGAACCGGGT
>JAJUFW010000556.1 GCA_029263555.1 Alphaproteobacteria bacterium | reverse complement strand
GCTCGACGGTCGTCCGCTCGGCCTCGGTGCGGGCGGCTTCCGCCTCCTCCTCGGCGGTCCGGCGCGCAAGCTCCAGCGCGGCAACCTGGGTTTCCAGGCTGTCTCGGACGCTTCGCAGGGCGCGGATGTCATTCTGCAGGCTCGCGATCTCCTGCAGCTGAAGCTCGATCTTCTCGCGGTCGGCCTCGATCGTCGCGAAGGCATCGGCCAGCCGCGCGTCCGCCGCCGCGGCTTCCGCCTCCAGCGTCCGGTTCCGGTCCAGCGCGGCGGCCAGGCGGTCGGAGAGCGACTGCCGTTCGGCTTCCAGCGAGGACAGCTGCCCCGCAAGCTCGTCGCGCGCCATGACCGCAAGCTGAAGATCGCTGGAAAGCTGGGCGTAGCGGCTCTCCAGCTCCTGGTTCTCGGCGCGTTCGACGCCCAGAAGTTCGGTAAGCTCCGCGATCTGGGCGTTCAGGCGGCCCAGCTGCTCGTCCCGCCCGCTCAGCTGGTTCGCCAGGAAGAACTGGGCGACGACGAAGATCATCAGCACGAAGATGACGACCATCAGCAGCGACGACAGGCCGTCAACCCAGCCCGGCCAGACGTCCACCGAGTTGCGTCGCTGGGTGGGATACATGGCGGTTCGAGCGTCCTTGGCGCTCAGCGCGGCTCGGCCTCCTCGGCCAGAGCGGCGATGGTTCGGGCAAGCAGCTTGATCTCGCTGCGGATCTCGGAGACCGTCTGGTTCCGGCTTTCCGGCAGCTCGTCATAAAGGCGGCGGATGTAGAGATCGATGTTCCGGATATGCTGGCGCGTCGCCTCGTCGGCCCCGAAACCACCCTGGCTGGCGGCGTCGGCAAGACGGGTCAGCACCGGCTTCAGTTCCATTTGGTTCTCGGCCAGCTTGACCATCAGCGTCTGCTCGGTGCGCATCTGGTCGGTCAGGATGCCGAGCTTTTCGGTCAGCTGCATCAGGCTATGGTGCGACTGGCGCCGGCCTTCCTCGCCTTGGGCCATGGTGCGCTGCAGGCTTTCCAGATTCTCCGCCGTCTGCTCGACCAGACTCTGCAGATAGGCCGGGACCGAGGTTTCGCCGTCGCCCAGCGGGCCCCCGCTGGTCAGGCGCGTCGCCCCCGACAGCCAGTCCTCAAGCTCGTTATAGAAGCGGTTCTGGGCCTGGCTCGCCTGCAGCTCGAGAAAGCCGAGGCTGAGCGATCCGGCCAGGCCGAACAGCGAGGACGAGAATGCCGTGCCCATGCCGGTCAGCGGCGCCTGGAGACCGGCCTTGAGGTCGCCGAAGACCGCGGCCGGATCGCCTTCGACGCTCAGCCCCGAGACGACGAGGGCGACCGATCCGACCGTCTGCAGAAGGCCCCAGAAGGTGCCGAGCAGGCCGAGGAAGACCAGGAGGCCGATCACATAGCGCGAGATCTCCCGGGCTTCGCTCAGCCGGGCGCCGATACCGTCCAGGACCGACCGCATGGACATCGCCGACATGGTCAGCCGTCCCTGGCGCTCGCCCAGCATCCTGGCCAGGGGCGCGAGAAGTCGGGGCTGGGCCGGCGTCCCGGCAATCCGCCGGCCGGCACGTTGCGCCTGGAAGGCCTCCAGCCATTCGATTTCGGGACGCAGGATCAGGACCGACCGGAAGGTGAAGGCCGCACCGACGATCGCCACCAGGATGATCACGCTGTTCAGGAACGGATTGCTCATGAACGCGTCGGCAAGCCCCGGCGCCAGCACTGCCGCCACCAGCAGCACGGCGATGACGAAGAGGGTCATGCGGGTAAGGTACCGCGTGGGGCGTGACATGACGGTGTGTCGACCTGGGCTGTTGCTGCCGAAGAGTGAGTTATTCCGAGAACTGGAGATCGACGCGGTCCGACGGTCCTTCGGGGGCGGAAGCGCCGAGCGCCCGAACGTCGATCCGCGTCCCGCGAACGCCTTGGTCCATCAGGAACGCCCGCACGGCGAGGGCGCGATTGAGCGAGAGCCGTCGGGCCTGGCTCGCCGTCTCCGGCGTGCCGCCCGCATAGGCCCGGACCTCGAGGCGCAGCCTGTCGTTCTCCAGCATGCGCTGGGCGAGGCCCGTCAGCAGCCGCCCGCCGGAGTCGTTCAGCTCTTCCGAGCCCGGATCGAAGGAGATGGTGAAGCCGCCCTCCGGCAGCATGTCGACCGATTCCCCGCCATCTTCCCCGTTGTCGGGCAGGGGTGCGGTTTCCTGGGGCGCCGGCTCGGGCTTCGGCGCTGCCTCGGGTGCCGCGCCTTCCTCCGTCCGGCCGCTCGGCTGCGGTCCCGGGGGCAGCGGGTCCTGCTCGACCTCAGGCGGCGCCGGAGGCTTCTCGACGGGAATGGGTTCGAAATCCGGCGGCGCCTCGGGCGTATCGCCTGCCGTCGGTGGCGGGGGCGCGACCCGTGGAACGGGGATGTCGGGCGCGGGCGGCGGCTCGGACGGCGCTTCCGGCACCGCCGGGGCGGGGGGCGCCTGGTCGGGCGCGGCTGCGGCCGGCGGCTCGGGCCGGGAATCCGGAACGGGCGGCTGGGCCGGGGCAGGGGGCTCCGG
>JAJUFW010000303.1 GCA_029263555.1 Alphaproteobacteria bacterium | reverse complement strand
GGACAACATCGTCGCGATCCGGGAGCCGAAGAAGGCCACCCCCGCATAACGCGCACGGCCGGCCCGCAACGCACCGAACCGAACGGAATGACAACGGCCCCCTGACGGGCCGTCCCAAGAATTAGAACGAGGAGTTGGACCCATGAGCATCTACGGCGCGATGTTCTCCGGCGTCTCCGGGCTTTCCGCCCAGAGCCAGGCGCTGGGAATGATCTCCGACAACATCTCCAACGTGAACACGGTCGGCTACAAGGGAACCGAGGCGCGGTTCTCGACCCTGGTTACGAAGAGCGCCACCGCCACCAGCTACTCGCCGGGCGGCGTCCTGTCGCGGCCGTTCCAGGGCATCGACCGCCAGGGCCTGCTCCAGAGCTCGGCGTCCACGACGTCGATCGCGGTCAACGGGAACGGCTTCTTCGTCGTCAACGCGTCCGCCAACCCGGGCATGGGCAGCCAGTACATGTATACCCGCGCCGGCGACTTCGTGGTCGACCAGAATGGGGACCTGCGGAACACGGCAGGCTTCTATCTGCAGGGCTGGCGGCTCAACCCCGACGGCACCCTGGCCAACAACGTCAACCCGAATGTCCTGAACGGTCTGGAGACGGTGAACGTCTCGAATTTCACGGCGAGCGTGAAGCCGACCACGACCATCAGCCTCGGAGCCAACCTGCCGGCGGATGCCACCATCGTGAACCCGACGGCGACCACGTCCGTCACGATCGGCGGCAACCTGCAGTTCAACGCCGCGGGCGGCGGATCCGCCAGCCACACCGTGACGATCTACGACACCGCCGGCAATCCGTTCCAGGTGACCCTCGAATACACTCAGACCGCCGCCCCGGTCGGCGGCGCCGTGACCTGGGATCAGGTCGCGATCACACGGATCGAGGACTCGAACGGCGACGTCGTCTTCAGCGGCAACCAGGTCCAGACCGGTCAGCTGGCATTTCTCCCGAACGGCACTGTCGACACCGGGAACACGACCTTCGGGAGCCTGACGCTGCCGGCAATTACGGGGTCGACCTTCGAGCCCATTACGGTCGACGTCTCGGGCGCCACGTCCAACAACCAGACGACCAGCATCTCCGCCTCCGCCAACGGTTCGCCCAATCTGGCCAACAGCTCGATCAACGCGACACACTCGGTCGACATCCAGATCTTCGACAGCCTGGGCGTCCCCTACAATCTCAGCCTGGCCTTCGTTAAGACCGGGGTCAGCGCCACCACGCCCGCGACCGCGACCTGGAGCGTCCATCTGAAGAGCCTGACCCGGGCGTCCGACGGGCAGCCCCTGCCCGGTGCGCCGACCCGGCCCGACGATCCGGGCACCTGGGGGCCGGCGATCGGCACCATGACCTTCGGCCCCGACGGCACCCTGGTCGCGACCAGCAACCAGCCCTTCCCGTCGGCCGGAGACAAGGTGAGCCTCTCGCTCGATCTCAGCGGCTATCCGTTGAGCAACGGCGCGATGTGGAACACCGACGGCTCGGCGCTGACGATCGACCTCGGCAAGGCCAAGGACAATGCCGGGATGACCCAGTGGGACAGCGAGTACGTCGCCCGGCGCAGTGAGCAGGATGGCGTCAAGTTCGGACAATACCAGGGCGTGACCATCGGCGAGGACGGTATCGTGACGGCCGTCTTCGACAACGGCGAGTCCCTTGCCATCTACAAGATCCCGCTGGCCACCTTCCCCAACCCCAACGGCCTGGAGGCGCGTTCGGGCAACGTCTTCATCGAGACGAACCGGTCGGGCAGCTACTACCTCCGCGAAGCCAAGACGGGCGGCGCGGGAGCCGTCCAGGGCGGTGCGCTCGAGGCCTCGACCGTCGATCTGGCGGCCGAGTTCACGAACATGATCATCACCCAGCGCGCCTATTCCGCCAGCGCCAAAATCATCACGACCGCCGACGAGATGCTGGACGAGTTGGTCCGCATCAAGCGTTAACGGATCGAAAATTCTCCAGCGCTATCAAGGGGGCCGGTGGCCGGAGGACGCCTCGAGGCGTTCTCCGGCCATTGCGTTCGTATTTAATTAACCGCGACTTTTAGCGGTTTCTTAAATGCTTGCAACTAGCGTGGCCGCATGTCTGAGAATCGCGTCAAATACGGGAGCACCTCCAGGAGCCCACGCCCCGCCACACGCGCGAGCGCCGTCGCGGGGCCGGGGGGCAAGCCCCTAACGCTCGAAGATCTTCCCCCGCCCGAAACGAAGCGCTGGGTCAGCCGGCGCAAGGCAGAGGTCGTGGCAGCGGTCCGGCATGGGCTCCTCAGCCTCGAGGATGCCTGCAGACGGTACAATCTCTCCGTCGAAGAGTTCCTTTCCTGGCAACGCCTCATCGAGAATCACGGCGTTCCCGGCCTGCGGGCGACCCGTCTTCAGGACTACCGGCACGCATCCCGCCCGGATCTCGGCAGCGATCTATAGCCGGACGCCGGCGGTCCTCTGTTAACGGATCGGCAACCAGCAGAAAACAAAGGATTTTCGGCAAAGTAGGCAAGTTTTGCCGCCCCCGTTAACCTTCTCTTCATGGGGATTCAGGCAATGTCCGTGAAAATCTAGGACAATGCCGCAGGCCGATATCCGTGAACGCTCTTCTGCAGACATTGCGCAATCTGGGTCCGATCCGGCTTGCCGCCATGGGCGGCGTGACGATCGCCCTTATCGGCTTTTTCGCCTATTTGATGGCACGGCTGTCCACCCCGGAAATGGGCCTGCTGTACGGCGACCTGGACCTGACCGACAGCGGGGCGATGGTGCAGAAGCTCGAGGAGCTGGCCGTCCCCTATGAGGTGAGCGCGAATGGCGCCGCGATCAGCGTGCCGGTGGACCGAGTCGAGCAGGTTCGTGTGCTGCTGGCGCAGGATGGTCTTCCGAAGCGGGGATCGATCGGCACCGTCGGCAACGAGATCTGGGACCAGGCGAGCGGCTTCGGGACGACCAATTTCATCCAGAACATCAACAAGGTCCGCGCGCTGGAGGGCGAACTCGCCCGCACGATCGGCACCATCGAGAACGTGCAGGCCGCCCGGGTGCACTTGGTCCTTCCGGAACGGGAACTGTTCTCGCGCGACCGGCAGGAGCCGAGCGCCAGCGTGTTCCTGCAGCTCAACCGCAGTGGCCTGTCGGGCAGCCAGATCACAGCGATCCAGCATCTGATCGCCGCCGCCGTGCCCCGGCTGCAGCCGAAGAACATCTCCGTCGTCGACGACCAGGGCAATCTCCTGGCCAGCCCGGCCGACGAGGGCGAGCTGCGGCTCCTCTCGACGGAGGAGATGCGCCAGAAATACGAGCGGAAGCTGGCGGAAACGATCGAACAGCTCCTCTCCCGCTCGGTCGGGTTCGGCAAGGTCCGGGCCCAGGTCACCGTGGACATGGATTTCGACCGCGTGACGGTGAGCGAAGAGCGCTACGACCCCGACAGCCAGGTCGCCCGCTCGACCCAGGTCATCGAGGAAAGGCAGGAGAACAACGAGGGCGCGGGTCCCGACCCGGTCAGCGTCGCCACGAACCTGCCCGAGGCGGACGTGCCCAGCCTCTTCGGCCCGGGAGCGGGCGGCGCGACCAACAGCTCTTCCCGGCTGGAGGAGACGACCAACTACGAGATCAGCAAGGTCGTCCAGAACACGGTGCGCGAGACCGGGCGGGTCAATCGGCTGTCCGCCGCCGTCCTGATCGACGGCACCTACCAGACGGGCCCGGACGGCACGGTCCAGTACCAGCCCCGCTCGGCCGAAGAGATGGCGCAGCTCACCGCGCTCGTGCGCTCCGCCATCGGGTTCGACGAGCGCCGCGGCGACATGCTGGAAGTCGTCAATCTGCGCTTCGTCTCCGACGATCAGCAATCCGTCGCCGAAACGCCGGAGCTCCTCTTCGGAATGGCGCGCGAGGACTGGTTCCGCCTGATGGAGATGGCGGTGCTGGCGGTGGTCGCCGCGCTCGTGATCCTGCTGGTGGTCCGGCCGCTGCTTGGCCGGCTGCTGGAGGGTGGCAGCGCGCCCGCCCCGGTGGTCGATGCGTTCGAGGGTCTTCTGCCGGAGGCGAGCATGCCCCGGCCCGCGCTCGCCGGACCGGGCATGGCTGCGCTCGCCGGCCCGGACTTGAGCATACCGGTTGCACGGCCGCGCCAGGAGACCAGCGCCGACGAAATCGACGCCCTGATCGACATCAACCAGGTCGAAGGCCGCGTCCGCGCCTCGTCGCTGAAAAAGGTCGGCGAAATCGTCGACAAGCACCCGGAAGAGGCTGTCTCCATCATCCGGAATTGGATGTACCAGGAAACCTGACGCAGGACCGCTGCGCCAGCAGGAAGGCAAGGCTTAAGAGATGAGTTCGATTCGCGTCCGCGAGGATTACCGCAGCCTCACCGGCCCGGAGAAGGCAGCCATCCTGATGCTCGCCCTGGGTGAGGAGCACGCAGCGCGCCTTTTCGTCTACATGGACGAGGAGGAGATCAAGGAACTGTCCCAGACCATGGCGAATCTGGGCACGATCAGCGCCACGCTGGT
>JAJUFW010000129.1 GCA_029263555.1 Alphaproteobacteria bacterium | reverse complement strand
GGTCGATGACCGCGATCTCGCGGACATCCCTCAACCCGCTCAGTACCCGGACATGCTTCGATCCCCAATAGCCGCATCCGACGACGGCGACCCTCAGGTCGTAGCTTCGCCCGGAGATGCCCGAGGGGTGATCCGTTCCACCGAGGTATGAGGGCCCCCGATTCATCGGCAAGATCCTCCCTAGATTTCTGGAACTCTGGACCCCGGCCCACGCGCGGGCATACGTCCCCCGTTCGCCGAGTCCGATGTCGACGGCTACATGCGATAAGGCTTCCTGATCGTCTCGCTGCGCTGGTGGCCCCCTGGGATGCCCCCTATCGAAGGGTTATACCCATTTGGATAAGGCCGGATTTCTTATGGTTAATAAATCGTATTTATAGCTGATTTCGCGACAATAGTCCATCGACTCCGAGGCTCGTTTCGCCCGGTCTGCCTGCCGTTCAGGACAAGCGGACCCAATGGGCGACCGACGGAACGCCTGCGGTATCGGTCACGAACAGCATGTACCAGCCGGGCGGAGCCAGATTGGCGTTGCCCGTCACATCCACCCGGATCGCGTTTCCGGTGCGGGACAGGATCGGCAGATCGACCAGCCTCTGCGTGTTGTTGAACGAGTGGGTCGTGACGCCCGGGCTGATCAGGCTTGCCCATTTGAGATCGCCTGGGCGGTCGACCGGGATTTCCGGATCGGAGCCGTAGGCCCAGTTCTGCGGAATGTTCCCGATCACGGGCCGTGCTCCGCGAAACAGATAGGGCGGGCTGTAGATCTCCAGCCGCAGTTCCTCGTTCGGATCCGGCGGCTCCCATGCGACCTGGTGTCCGCCCTGGGGATTTCCGCCCGCCGCGACGACCCTGCCGTCGGGAAGCAGCAGCGCAACCGAGTGGTATTTGCGCGAGACGGTGGCGGTTGCCGCGATGCGCCACTCGCCGCTTGCCGGATCATAGATCTCGGCCTGCAGTCGCGCCCGGATCTCGCTTTCGCGCTGAAGTGAGCCGCCGCTGACGAAGACCGTACGATCGGGCAGCAGAACCGCGTTCGAATGCATCCGCGGCAATCCCACGGGCTTTGCCGGTTGAAAGGCCGGATGCTCGGCCGACAGGTCGACGATATCGACGAGATCGATGGCATCGGTCTGGTCCAGCGGCCCTCCCCCCAGGATCATGACCTTCTGGTCCTGGGCCGGCGGCAAGAGGACGCTTGCCGCCTGGTTCCGCGTCCCCGGGCTGCGGAGGCCGCCCACCGCCGTCACGTGAACGGGATCGGCCGCAAGGTCGATGAGGCAGGGGCTGACCGGGCTTGGGTCGTCGGTCCGCCCGCCGGTGAAGAAGAGCCGCCCGTCCGCCAGCAGGAAAAGATGCGCATAGAGGGGCAGCCCGGCAAATGCATCATGAGGCGGCACGGGTAGCGGCTGCCAAGTCTCCGCCGCCGGATCGAAGATCTCGATCCCGGTATTCAGCCCCCCATCCTCCGCAAGGCCGCTTGCCGCAAGCACCCGGCCGTCGGCCAGGGTGATCAGCGTCGGATACCAGCGCCCGCCGGACATCGGCGCCGTGAAGCGCCATGCGCCCGTTTCCGGGTCGAAGACGGCTACGTCCCTCAGGCCCTGGAACCCCTGCCCGTCACCGGGATAGTCCGCTGTTCCCCCGGCCGAGAGCATCGAGCCGTCGGGCAGAAAGGCGTCGCCGCCGCAGAAGAAGTCGAAGGGGCGACCGTTCCCGTCGCGCAGCGTGGCCGGGTGCTGGAAATTGTCCCGCGTACCGGGCGTCGGCATGGCCGCCGGATCCCATACCACGCTGCACCAGAACTTGAGGTCCGTGTTGCCGAAATCGGGATCGGCGAAACGGACCTTGCTGCTGCCGGACCCGGCGAAGAAAAGCACTTTCCCGGTCCGAAGCAGGGCCGCATGGACCGCCAGAACCTCGGAATGGTAGGGCAGCAGTTCCCAGGAGCCCCGTTCGGCGGGATCGTCGACGATGTCGAAGACACGGTAGAAACCGGCGTTCTGTCCGGGCGGGTTGTCCACCATCAGGGTCACGAGCTGAGAGTGGCCGCTCCCGCGGATATCCGCCAGCGCGATCGCGGCGCCCTGATTGTCCCAGGCGAACCAGTCCGGCACCCCGTTCCAGGGTTCCCAGCCGCCATGGACCTGACCGTCCGCGCGGAAATCCCTGCCGATGCGGAAGAAGCCCATATTCTGCTGGGGCGGCGCATCCACCTGGAAGACGACGAGGTCCTTCCGGCCGTCTTCGGCATGCCCGATGACGATGCCGGCCCCCTGGTTCTCCCACGGAAACCAGTCGGGGACATCGACCCAGTCGCTCCATCCGTCGGTGACGTCGCCCTCCCGGTCCAGGGCCCGCCCGACCCGGACTAGGCCACGGTTCTGTCCCGGCGGATTGTCCACCATGAAGACGACAAGCTCCTTCCGGCCGTCGCCGTCCAGATCGGCAACGGCGATGCCGCCATGCTGGTTTTCCCATGAGAACCAGTCGGGGATCTCGCGCCACGGGGTCCAGCCGGCGGTGACCGCCCCGGCGGCATCGAGCCCCTTTCCAATGCGGTAATACCCCTGGTTCCTGCCGGGAGGATTGTCGATGATGAAGACGACGAGGTCCGGGCGCCCGCCGCCGAGATCCGCGACGGCAAGGCCGGCACCCTGGTTCTCCCAAGAGAACCAGTCCGGGATCTCGAGCCATTCGCCCCACCCGGCGGTCACGTTGCCTTCGGGGTCGAGCCCCTTCCCGATGCGGTAAAGTCCGCGATTAGGCCCATCCGCACCATCGACCATGAAGACCAGGAGATCCTGGCCGCCGTCCGGGCCAAGCTCCGCAACGGCGATGCCCACACCCTGGTTTTCCCAGGAAAACCAGTCCCGCACCGGGATGAAGCCATGGCCGGCCCCCGGCGCCTCGGGAGGATGGACATGCCCATGGACATGCCCGATGTCGACGCCTCCGGAGCCATGCTCATGACCGGCATGATCGTGGGGAGGCGTCGCTGGCGTCATGGGTGCCCTCCGCTAGAGGTCAGGATGCCGCACCGAACGATCTTGCTGTCGATTACTAGAACCGGGGCGGTGCGGCCTTCCGAATGGCACGTCACCGAACGCGGCCCGCATCGCTCCCTCCGGATCCAAACCGCACACCCGAGAATGATCCTTGGAGGATACGGCAATCCGGCTCCGGCTCCAACTCTGATCACTCGGCGGGCGGAGGAAAGCCGCGTTTCGGGCGGGAAACCCGCAACCCCGCCTACCTCAGAGCTGTCCTGGCGAAGGCTTTTGTCCGGCCAGCAATTCCATCACTTCCAGCGTGGAGGCGAGAAGCATCTGGGCGCCGGCCGCCGAATGCTCCGGCTCCACATGCTCGCGCTCGTTGTGGCTGAGACCGTCCCGGCACGGGACGAAGATCATGGCCGCAGGCGCCACGCGGCTGACGAAAAGGGCGTCGTGGAAAGCCCCGGAGAGCATTCGCTTCCAGGGAAAGTCCAGGCGTTCCGCGGCCTTCTCCAGGCCGCCGAGCAGCGATTCCGGGAAGGCGACGGGAGGCATGTCGAAGAATCGCCGCACCTTGACATCGCATCGAGCCTCGTCCGCCGTCTTCTTGCAGATCCTCCCGATCATGGCCTCGAGTTCGTCCAGGGTTGCCGCATCGGGGTGCCTGAGATCGATCGTGAATTCGACCGACTCCGGGATGGCGTTGACCGAGCCCGGCTTCGCCTCGATCCGCCCGACGGTCAGCCGCGCCCTCTCGTCGGACGGCATGACCGTCCGGAACAGCCGGTCAAGGGCGGCGGCCGTCGCGATCATCGGATCGCGGCGATAGGAAAGCGCCGTCGTTCCCGCGTGCGCCGCCTGTCCCGAGACGGCCACCTCCAGCCAGCGCGTGCCCTGGATCCCATGGACGATTCCGACCGGCAGCTTTTCCCGTTCGAGGGACGGGCCCTGTTCGATATGGAGTTCCAGATATCCTGAGATCGGAAAGCCCGGAGGCCGGCTTTCCGCTTGGGGCAGAGACGCGAGCGTTGCCTTCAGTTCGTCCATCAGTCGCGCCCCGTTCCGGTCGCGGACATCTTCCCACTCCTCCGGGACGGTGCCGAGAGCGAACGCCTGGGAGCCCATGGTGCCCGGCGCGAAGCGGCTGCCCTCCTCGTTCGTCCAGGCCACGACCTCCAGGGGCAGCACTGTCTCGATGCCCCGATCCTCGAGCGTTTCGAGAACCTCGAAGGCCGCAAGGGTGCCGAGCGCCCCATCGAAGCGTCCGCCGGTCGGCTGGCTGTCGAGATGGCTTCCGATGACAAGCGGCGGCGCCGAATTCCTGCCCTCCCTGCGGATGAACAGGTTTGCCATCGGATCCTGGAAAACCCTGAAGCCCCGGGCCTGGGCAAGTCGGCAGAGCTCCCGCCGGGCCTGCCGGTCCTCCTCCGACAAAGCCTGCCGGTTCACGCCTCCGGCGGGGGTGGCGCCGATCGCGGCGAAATCGTCGAGCCGCTTGAGGAAACGCTGACGGTCAATCGCAGGATAGGTCGTCATGAGCTTTCTCCCGGGCCCTCCGGTTCAGCCATAAGCCGCTTCGTGAAAATCGATCTCGAGCCGCTGTGCGCGGTCGAAGACCGCGGACAGCCGCGCTCTTTCCGCGGCGCTCAGGCCTTCCCCCGCCTCGTCCAGCTGCTGCCTGAGCCATAGGGCCTGCGCGGCGAAGCCTTCATCGGCGTGCAGGTCGACCCATTGCTTCAGGAACGGATCGCTGATCGGGCACGCGGCAGCGGCGCTGCACCAGGTCCAGTACATCCATTCGGCAGCGAACATCGCGGCGACGATGTCGAGAAACGTTCCGTCCCGGGCGATCTCCAGCATTCCATGCCGGAACGCCCGGACGCCGGGTACATCCAGGTCGAACCGCCCGCTTTCGATGCCAAGGGCTTCGAACGTCCGTTCGAAATAGGCGACCTGCTCGTTCGCCAGGGCGTCCAGAACGGAAATAAGCCGGCGCTTCTGGGAGATCGTTCCGGCCTTGGCCGTGGCCAGGGCGAAGATGTCGATCGCGGTATCGACGAATGAGGCCTCGTAGACGAGATAGCGTTCGAAGACCGCCTTCGGCAGGCGGTCGGCCTTGATGTCCCGGACGAACCGGTGACCGACCATCCGGTCGAGCACCTCGCGGTTCTCGCGCAGGATCTGGTCCGACAGGGGTTCGACGCCCGGCACGGGATCAGCCCTCCAAAGCCGGGGCTGCGGCGGACCGGAAAGCGCGCACCCGCTCGATGTCGACGGGGTTCCACCAGACGCCGCCCTCCTTCAGCGACGACGCGACGATCACGCCATTCGTCCGCTTCAGGATCTCGACGACATTGTCCTTGGTGACGCCCGAGCCGACCAGGAGCGGCAGATGGGTCGCCGATCCGATTTCCTCGATCTCCTCGATCGTTGCGGCATCGCCGGTCCGCTGACCCGTCGCGATCACGACATCGGCGTCGAAGAAGGCAAGATCCCGAGTCAGCTCCTGAATGGATCGGTCCGCGACGATCGCGTGGCTACCGTGCTTCACGTGGCTGTCGGCGAAGATCCGGACATGATCGGCGCGCAGGAGCGAGCGGTAGCGCATCGCCTCCGCCGCGGGGCCTTCGATGATGCCCTCATTGGCCACATAGGCGTTGGCCCACTGGTTCACCCGGATGAAGCTGGCCGCGCCCGCCACGGCGACGGCCAGTGCCGGGATGGCCGCGTTGGCCAGCACGTTCACGCCCAGCGGCACACCGGTCGCGCGCGCGATCCGGTCCGTGACCACGGCCATGAAGGCGGCGGTTTCGGGGCCGATATCCTCCGGTTTGGAAAAGGGAATGTCGCCGTGGTTCTCGACGATCAGCCCGTGCATTCCCCCCTCGATCAAGGCTTCCGCGTCGCGCATGCACGCATCATAGATGGCGTCCATCGACGAGCCGCGATAGCGGGGCGCTCCGGGGAAGGCCGGGCAGTGGATCATCCCGATCAGCACCTTGTCAGTGCCGAAGATGTCCCTTATAGCGCCCGTGGGTTTGTCTGAGATCTTCTGCATCTTTTCTCGTCGGCGGGTTTAAATGGAAGTCTATGTGATCGGCAATGTGACGATGGACGAAACCATTGCCGTCGCTGATCTGCCCGAAATCGGCGCGTCCATTCACGGAAGCCACCGATGGGTCGATCTCGGCGGAAAAGGCGCCAACCAAGCCATCGTCCTGGCCCGTTGCGGTGTGACGACCACGCTTGTCGCCCCCATCGGCGACGATGCCAGGGCCGAGTTCATCCGCCGGGAACTGGTCCTGGAGCCGGTCTTGGCCCGGCTGATCACGATCGCGGGCCGCGCCAGCGACCTCTCGATCGTACTGACCAGGCCCGATGGCGAGAACGCCATCATCACCACGGCGGATTCCGCGCAGAACCTTTCGGCCGAGGACGCCGTCGCGGCCCTGGGCCGGGCCCGGGAAGGCGAACTGGTCGTCCTCCAGGGCAACCTGTCCGAGGCGACCACCCGCGGCCTGCTCGAGGCTGCGCGCGGCCGGGGAATGCGTACGGCGCTCAACCCCTCGCCTCTGCAACCGTATTTCGCCGGACTCTGGCATCTCGTCGACATCGCGGTACTCAACCAGGGTGAGCTTGCGGCCTTGACCGGAGCGGCCGGAGAGGACGCAACGCGGCAACTCCGCCAGCGGGGCGTGCAGGAGGTGATCGTCACGCTGGGCTCCTCCGGAGCGATGCTGGCATCCTCCGAGCAGACGCTCACCGTTCCGGCCGTCCCCTGCCCCGTCGTCGACACGACCGGCGCCGGCGACACCTTCATGGCCGTCGCCCTGGCGTCGGCCTGCCTGCGCCGGACCCGCCTCGACCGTACGGCGATCGAGCACGCCGCGCGCGCCGCCGCCCTCACGGTCGGGCGGGTCGGGACGCGTTCGGCGTTCCCGACCGCGCAGGAGCTGTCGGCCATTCTTGGGAACGCCTGACCGCTCTCCTCAGCCCTTGCCGGCGGTCAGCCAGCCCAGGATATTCTTCCAAAGCCGGCCGTAGCCTTCCCACTCGCAGAACGCCGGCGACAGCCAGTGCGGTCCGATATCGGAGGTCCAAGCGGCGGTCCGGCCCTTGCCATAGCTGCCGACGACGAGGAGGGGATGTCCCCCATGCTCCTCGGGAAGGCGGGCGACCACCTCGACGTCCGGCCGGTCGCGCAATTCGACCTCATTGACGCCGAGCACGAACGGCCATTCGCCGGCGAGGCCCGCGACCGTCGGATGATCGGCCTTCAGCAGGTCCGCCCTGGCTCCCTCGGGGATCTCGACCCGGTCGTCGTAGGGCAGGCAGGTGACCGGCAGGACGTCCTCGACCGGCGTCCGCCGCCAGCGCGCCTTGCCGTCGATGCCTTGGAAGGAGAAGTAACCGCCGACCATCAGCAGGCCGCCCCCCTTCTCCACCCATGCCTTGATGAGCTTCAGGCGGTTCGGCACCGTGCAGGATTGAAGCCACACCGCCGGCGGCAGCAGAAGCGTGTTCGAGCCGACATCCGACAGGATGATAGCG
>JAJUFW010000352.1 GCA_029263555.1 Alphaproteobacteria bacterium | reverse complement strand
CCCGATTCAGCTCCGGATTGGTCAGAGGACCCATGCTGCAGAACGCCCGGCGGTTCGGACCGCTGATGCTGGTCATGTTCCTGGTCGGCGCCCAGGAGGTGGTCGCAAGCCCGATGATGGTGCCGATGGCCGAAAGCTTCGGCGTGGCGCCGGGGAATATCGCCTGGCTGCTTGCCGCCTATGCCCTGGTCTATGCGGTTCTAGGGCCGTTCCTCGGGCCGCTCTCGGACCGGTTCGGACGCAAGCAGGTCATGGTCCCGGCCCTGGTGACCTTCGCGGCGACGGCCTTCGGCGTGTCGGTGGCGCCGAGCTTCCAGGTCGCGCTGGCCTGCTCCGCGGTCGGCGGCCTGGCCGCCGCGGCCATGGCGCCGAACGTCTTCGCCATCGTCGGGGACGAGGTCGGCGAAGCGCGGCGCCCGGCCGTCATGGGCCTCGCCCTTCTGGGCCTGACCATCGGGCTGGTCATGACCCCGGCCATGGCGGGCTGGTTCGCCGCGAATACGGCCTGGCAGGACAGCTACCGGGCGATCGCCGTGCTTGCCCTCCTTGCCGCGCTCGCCATCGCGACCCGCCAGTTGCGGCCCCGGCCGCAGACGGCGCCGAGGGGCAGCCTTCTCGCGATGCTGGCCGCCGGGGCGCGGCTGCCCGGAATTCCGCCGCGGCTCGCGGGGTCGCTCCTCTGGCTCGGCATCCCGGTCGGCCTTTCGACCGTGCTGGGCGAGGTGATCCGCAGGCGCTACGGCCTGCCCGTCGAGCAGTTGGGGCTGATGGTCGCGGGCTTCGGCGCGTTCTCGATCCTGGGCAACCTGCTCGTGCCGCTCACCGCCCGCATCGTCGGCAATCCGCATCTGATGATCCAGCTGGGCATCGCCGGGACGACGGTCGCGATCGCCTTCCTGATGTTCGGCCCCGTGATGCCGGTACCCGGGCTGGTCGCGACGATCGGGCTCTGGGCGCTGTCGCTCGGCATCGCCGGCCCGAACCATCAGTCGGTGCTGGCGGGCCTGAGCGGGGCGCAGCGGGGCACCGTCGCCGCCATCAGCAACAGCCTGCTCAATCTCGGGATCATGATCACGGCGACGCTGGCCGCCATGCTGTTCGACGGCTGGGGCACGGCCCCGGTCGGGATCGCGGTGCTCTGCGCCCTGATGGCCGGCCTTGCGGCCCAGCTCCATGCCCGGCGCCGGGAGAAGGGGACGCCCGAAGCGGCCTCGGCGTGAGACGGGGGCTCAGGCGGCCCGCACCCCCTGGCGGCGATCCGCGCGGATCATGTCGGATGCCTTCTCGGCGATCATCATGGTCGGCGCGTTGGTGTTGCCCGAGACGATCGTCGGCATGATGGAGGCGTCGGCGATGCGCAGCCCGTCGAGGCGGTGCAGCCGCAACCTGTCGTCGACCACGGCCAGGGCGTCGCCTCCCATCCGGCAGGTGCCGACCGGATGGAAGATGGTGGTGGCGATGTCGCCCGCGGCGCGGAGAAGCTCCTCGTCGGTCGTGAGATGCGGGCCGGGCTTGAACTCGCCGGGCCGGAACCGGGCGAGGGCCGGTGCCCCGCAGATCCTGCGGGTGAGCCGCACGGCCGCCACCGCGACCTGCCGGTCGGCCGGCGCCGACAGATAGTTCGGACGGA
Source organism: Alphaproteobacteria bacterium (assembly GCA_029263555.1). Lineage (GTDB taxonomy): Bacteria > Pseudomonadota > Alphaproteobacteria > DSM-16000 > Inquilinaceae > JAJUFW01. Next base: position 2,439 of record JAJUFW010000352.1, on the reverse strand, counting down.
TCGCCGGCGCCTGCGCCGGATCCGGGCTTTTCAGCCTGACGACGCCGCGGCTTTCGGGGCGCAGGTTGCACACGGCGGCCGTGAAGGCCGGAAACGGATGGGGCGGCTGCCCGAAGGCCTCCAGGCTGAGCGGCTGGACGTGGAATTCCAGATCCGGTGTCTCGCGGGACGGATCGCTTCGGGCGAAGCAGCCGAGCTGGCTCGGCGCCATGGTCAGCGGGCCGCGTCGGAACAGCGCATATTCCAGGCCCATGCCGATTCGCCCGACCAGGCTGTTCGCCCGCTCGTTCAGCGTAGGCGTACCGTACACCCTGTACGCCATCCGGATCTGCAGATGGTCCTGCAGGTTGCCGCCGACGCCGGGAAGTTCGTGGACGACGGCCAGGCCATGCTCCCGCAGATGAGCGGCGGGCCCGATGCCCGAGAGCATGAGCAGATGGGGCGTGCCGACGGCGCCCGCGGCCAGGATCACCTCGCCCGCGGCAAGGGCGCGCCGGCGGATGCCTTCGTGACGAAACTCGACGCCCGAGGCACGGCGGCCGTCGATCAGGATCCGGTCCGCTTGCGCGCCCGTCAGCACGGTCAGGTTCGGCCTCGACATCGCCGGGCGCAGGAAGGCCTTGGCCGCGCTCCAGCGGATGCCGCGTCGCTGGCTGACCTGGAAATAGCCGCAGCCCTCGTTGTCGCCCCGATTGAAATCGTCGGTGGGCGGAATTCCCGTCTCGGCCGCGGCGGCCCGGAACGCGTCCAGGATTTCCCACCGGACCCGCATCTCCTCGACCCGCCACTCGCCCCCGGCGCCATGAAATTCGTCGGCGCCGCGGGCATGATCCTCGGCGCGGATGAAATAGGGCAGCACGTCCTCCCACGACCAGCCGATATTCCCGGCCTGCCGCCACTGGTCGTAGTCGCGGGCCTGGCCGCGCATATAGATCATGCCGTTGATCGAAGAGCAGCCTCCCAGCACCCGGCCGCGCGGATAGGCGATCGAGCGCCCGTTCAGCCCCGGTTCGGGTTCCGTCCGGAAGCACCAGTCGGCCCGTGGATTGCCCATGGCGAACAGGTAGCCGATCGGTATATGGAACCAGATCCAATCGTCCCGGCCACCGCTTTCCAGCAGCAGGACCCGCACCTCCGGATCGCGGCTCAGCCGATTGGCGAGCACGCAGCCGGCGCTGCCCGCGCCGACGATCACATAGTCGAAGGTGCCGATCGCCCCCGCTTCGTGAACGCTTCCGGTCATGACCCTTGTCCCGCCCCTTGTCCCGGGTCGGGCAGGGTCGCATCGCGCGCCCGAGCCTGACAAGCCCGAGCATGCGGGCTCAACGGCTGGCGACGAAGGCCGGCGGATCGCTTGCGGGGAAGGTCAGTTCCAGGGCCACGTCGACCGGATCGGCGGTCCGCACGGGCGCGGGCGCCGGAAGATCCCGCCCGGCGGCCGGGGCCTGGACGGGACGGGTCATCGCCGCCGCCGGGTAGGATCGTCGGGATCCCTCGGCACCGTCGCCGATCGCCTCCCGCGTCCCGCCGTTCCGGAGCGCGGCCTTGATGGCGCAGTATCCGGTCAGGCCCCGGCCAGCCAGGGTCAGGCCGGAGACGGCCATCAGCAGCCGGGGAACGGGCCGGCGAGGGCGGGCAGCAAGCGCCAGCAGGCCAAGCCCGCCGGCGATCGAGGCCCAGCGTTCCGGGCCGTGTACGTTCTGACGGTAAGGCGCTCTTGGCATGAAGGACTTCTCCTGGCCATGCCCGGCGGGCGCGGCGCGCGGCCGGATCCGGACTCCCTGGCAAGGGAACCGGCCGGCTGCGCTCGGGTTCCCGAAACGGGGATCGGTTTCGACGGGCGGGCCGATGGCACAGGTCAGGATCGGCATATCGGGTTGGACATACGCGCCCTGGCGCGGCGTCTTCTACCCGCAGGGGCTGCCCCGGCGCCGCGAGCTGGAATATGCGAGCCGCAGGTTCCGCTCCATCGAGATCAACGGCACCTTCTACCGCCTGCAGCGGCCGGCGGATTTCCGGCGCTGGTTCGAGGAGACGCCCGAGGATTTTGTCTTCGCCGTGAAGGGCGCTCGCTACATCACCCATATGCGGCGGATGAAGGACGCCGAGACGGCGCTCGCGAACTTCCTGGCCTCCGGGCTGCTCCGGCTCGAGGGGAAGCTGGGTCCGATCCTGTGGCAGTTGCCGCCCCGCTTCCGCTTCGACGAGGCGCGGCTTGAGGAGTTCCTGGCCCTGCTGCCCCGCGACAGCGCCGCCGCCGCGCGCCTTGCGGCGCGGCACGATGCGCGGCTGGACGGAAGGGCCTGGACCGAAACCGACCGGAGGAGGCCGCTGCGCCACGCCCTGGAGGTCCGCCACGAGAGCTTCCGGACGCCGCGCTTCATCGACCTTCTGCGCCGGCACGGGGTCGCGCTGGTCTTCGCGGACGCGGTCGCCTGG
>JAJUFW010000676.1 GCA_029263555.1 Alphaproteobacteria bacterium | reverse complement strand
TGGTCGAAGGGCTCCCGCATCGCAAGCCAGTCCGCGCCGAAGTTGCTCATGCCCCGTCCGCCGCCGCCCGGATCGCGCGGGCGAAGACCGCGGCGGCCTCTGCCCAGGAAGGTAGCTCGCGTCTGGCCGCGATCGCTCCTGCGGCAAGGCGCCGGCGTTTCTCCGCATTGCCGACCGCTTGTCGCAGGGCCGCGCGAAGGGCTTCTTCGTCCCCGGGCGCGACCATGATCGCCGCCTGCTTCGGCACCGTCTCGGCGGCCGCGCCGCCGGATGTCTCGACGATCGGAAGCCCGCGGGCGACCGCTTCGGCAAGCGCCATGCCGTAGCCTTCATAGAACGAGGTGGATACGAACAGATCGGCGCGGCCGTAGAACGCGTTCAGCTCTTCCTCGCCGATCTCGCCCGTCAGCGTCACCCGGTCCGACAGCTGATGCCGTTCGATCGCCTCCCGCAGGGCGCGCGCGGTTTCGGGCGACCGGTCCAGGCTGCCGACGCAAGCGAGCGTCCAGGGAAGGTCGCCCAGCCCAGCCAATGCCTCGATCAGCAGCAGATGGCCCTTCCGCGGCGTGATGGTGCCGACCGCCAGCATCGCACAGCCTCCGCCGCCGCTGCCGCGGGTGAGGGGCGCCGGATCGGTTCCGGGCGGAACGACGTCGAGCCGTTCGGGCGATACGCCGTAGTCCCGGATGAGGGCATCGGCCGTCGGCCTGCTGGTCGTCACGATCCGGCAGGCGTGCGAAAGAGCAAGCCGTTCCGACCGGAAGAGCCGGGAGCGGATCCCGGGATCGAGCCCGGTTTCGACGGCGAGGGGATGATGGACGAGAGCCAGGATCGAAATCCGACGGCCATGGCGCGCCGCAAGTTCCGGCATGGCGCCGTAGGCAAGGCCGTCGATGACGGCCACGGCGCAATCGGGAACGGTGGCCAGGCAGCTTTCGGCCGCGTCCAGAGCGCCTGCGTCTGGCAGGGGAAAGCGATCCGGCAAGCAGTGCAGTTCGACAGGGATGCCGGCCTGGCGAAGTTCCCGGATGAGGCGGGCGTCGTAGAGATATCCCCCCGTCCGGGTTTCCGGGTCGCCCGGCAGGATGAAGTGGATGGGGCGGTGCATTCGGCTTCTAGCGTCGGCTTAACGCGGCCTCGTAAGAAGCTGATGCGACGTGACTTTCGTTCTGCGTGACCTTCAGGCTCTCGATGCCCTTTGCGGCGTCCCCGAGCTCGCCTTCGCGGATCGCGGCGGCCAGCCGCTCGAAGACGGTTTGGGCCAGGACCTCGGTCGTCGTGTTCAGATCCTTGAATGCCGGCTCGTCGTCCAGGTTGCGATAGTTGAGGTTTCCCAGAATGCGGCGCAGCGCCTCAGCGGCGGCGCCGATGTCTACGACGACCCCGTTTTCATCCAGTTCCCGGCGGCGGAATTCGGCATCCACCACGTAGGTCGCGCCATGGAGGCGCTGTGCGGGGCCGAACATCTCGCCCCGGAAGCTGTGGGCGATCATGAAGTGGTCACGGACGCGAAGAGCATACATGGGCAAGTCCGGTCAGTCAGATGATCGGGCGGAATAGCGGATCCGGTGGCAGAGCACGCCGGCCGGTGCCGCGGCGAGCCAGCGCATGGTCCGTGGCAGATCGGCGAAATCGCTCTCACCGCTGATCAGGCCGTCGAGCACCGGGTTGGTGAGAAGCGAAAGGGCGAACTCCAGCCGCCGGGAATTGTTCCAGCCGGTAAGCCGGCGGGCCGGGGACACGGAACCGACCTGGGAGCTGCGGATCGTAAGCCGCCTTGCATGGAAATCCTCGCCGAGAGGCAGCGGAACGGGCTCGTCC
>JAJUFW010000707.1 GCA_029263555.1 Alphaproteobacteria bacterium | reverse complement strand
GGCTGACGGTCGGCGCCGCCCGGCCCCGGCAATGACCAGGCTTCCGGTCGACGAGCGATTCGCGGCGGCGCTCGGCCGGCTGGGCCCTTTCGAGGATAGGCCGCGGCTGGCCGTTGCCGTTTCCGGCGGTTCCGACAGTCTTGCCCTGACGCTGCTTGCCGACCGCTGGGCTCGCTCGCGCGGCGGGTCGGTCCTCGGTCTCACCGTCGACCATCGCCTTCGCCCGGCCGCGGCGGAGGAAGCCGTCCAGGTCGCCCGCTGGCTGGCCATGCGCGGCATGGACCACGAGACCCTGGTATGGGACGCGCCGCAGCGGGGCCACGCCGCTGCGCGCCGCGCACGCTACCGCCTTCTGGAAGAGGCGGCGCGCCGGCGCGGCGTGCTGCATCTGCTGCTGGGCCATACCCGCGACGACCAGGCCGAAACGGTCCTGATGCGGCTTGTGCGGAATTCCGGCGTGGACGGCCTGGCGGGCATGCCGGCCGTGCGCGAAGGCTTTGCCATCCGCTATCTGCGCCCGCTGCTCGGCTTCGGGCGGGCCGAGCTGCGGGAATGGCTGCGCGACCAGGGGCAGGACTGGATCGACGATCCGTCCAACGAAGACCCACGCTACACGAGAAGCCGCTTCCGGTCGGTCGGCACCGCCCTGGCGGCGGAAGGGCTGACCGCCGCCGGCCTCGCCGAGACGGCGCGACGCGCCGGGCGCGCCCGGGCGGCACTCGACCACGCCGTGGCCGAATTCGCAGCCCGGGCCATGGTCGTCGCGCCGGAAGGCTGGGTCGGCTTCGACCCACGGCCCCTGGACGGCGTTCCGGAGGAGATCGCGATCCGGGCGCTCTCCCGCGCGATTGGCCTCGTCGGCGGCGCCGAGCATCCGGCTGCCCTTGAAGGGGTGGAGCGGCTCTTTGTCGCAATCCGCGACCGCCGGCTCGGCGCCGGGCGGACGCTCGGCGGCTGCCGGATCGTGCCGGCGCGGGGCGGGCGGATTGCCGTCATGCGGGAACCCGGCCGCGTCACCGACGCCCTGCCGGTACGTCCGGGCCGCCACTGGTGGGACCGGCGCTTCCTTGTCACGCTTCCGGAGGCGGACGGCATCGGCCGGCCGGGCCTGGAAATTCGGGCGATCGGCGCAGCGGGGCCGCGATTGCGGAAAGGAGGCGGGCCTGCCTCCAGTTTCCCCGCCACGGTCGTGGCGACCCTGCCGGGGCTGTGGTGCGGCGACGATCTGGTCGGGCTTCCCGATCTCCTCGCAGGTGCGGAGGACGCCGGAAGCTTCGGCGAATGCCTCGTCTTCCGGACCGTCTTCACCCCCGTGGTGCCACTTGCGGGTGCGGGCTTTCCAGTTGTTTAAGCGGCCGATGTTATTATCTATGCTGGAGGCTCGGTGATCGGGAGAACCGGCGACTGGGAACAGCCCGGTGCCGAACCGCCGGTCGCGATAGGATGAGGCAACGGCCAGTGAACAATTTCGGCAAGAATCTCGCGCTGTGGATCATTATCGGCTTGCTGTTGGTAGCTCTGTTCAACCTGTTCCAGAGCTCCGGCGGCCGTGGTCCGCAGGCATCGGTGCCGTACAGCGACTTCGTGACCGCCGTCGAAAGCGGCCAGGTGAGCGAAGTCG
>JAJUFW010000148.1 GCA_029263555.1 Alphaproteobacteria bacterium | reverse complement strand
GATCAGGCCGGCCGACAGGTCGGCGTCGATCGCCATCTGCTTGCCGGGCATCGCGTCCAGGCTGAACCGGGCGCTGACCTCCGCGATGCGGCCCGAACCCTTCGTGATCACCACGAAGTTCACGATGATCAGGATGATGAAGACAATGACGCCGATGACGAAATTGCCGCCCATCACGAAGTTGCCGAAGGCTTCGATCACCTTGCCGGCGGCATCGTGGCCTTCGTGGCCGTATGCCAGGATGAGCCGCGTCGACGCCAGGTTGAGCGCGAGCCGCAGCATCGTCGCGATCAGGAGGATCGTCGGAAAGGATGACAGTTCCAGCGGCCTTTGGATGAACAGCACGGTCATCAGGATGAGCACGCTGAACGTCATCGAGATGGCCAGGCTCAGGTCCAGGAGCCAGGCCGGCATCGGCAGGATCAGTACGACCAGGATGGTGACGACGCCGAGCGCCAGCGCGATGTCGCCGCGGCGCAGGGCGTTCGTCAGCCACCGAAGCGAGAAGTTCCCGCCCGACAGACCGGGTGCGCTACCTGACTGGTCAGCCATTGCTCGGTTCCGGCACGAAAGTGACAGTGATGATCGCCAGAGTTCCGATGAGCATCGGTCTCACGCTACGTCTCTGAAGAAGTCAGGGAATGCACCTGGCGCGTTCCTCACGCCGCGCCGCCGCTCGACTGTCCGGCCGCGTTCCGCCGCAGCTGCACGGCGCTCGCATCCTGTATGTCGATGATGCGGAGATAGTTGCGCAGCCGGTTCTCCTCCAGCTTCGCGATCAGCGGGTGTTCGTGGAAGGGAACGAAGATCCCGGCGAGCGCATCGCGCCACGGGGCGTCGAGATCGAACAGAACGCCAAGCCCGAAAACGGCGGGAACGAAGGCGAACGCCATTTCCTCGCCCTTCTCATGGCAGTCGCGGAGAAAATCCTCGCCTGCGGTCATCACGCCGTTCCGGGGGCCGCCGGCATGTACGGCCCAGGCGAATGCCCCGCGACCACGGAAGCCCCGATTCGGGAGAAGGAGATCGGTACCGAGCGAGACGCCGCTGTCATAGTCGTATTCGTGCCGGAACTCTTCAGGAATTCTTTCCGGCGCATAATAGGAGTCCCGTCGTCCGCATGGCCAGCCGACATCGTGCAGGAATGCCAGAAGCGGCCGGCCCTCCTTGCGGCACAGTTCCCTGATGACGCCAAGTTCGTGATAGACGGTGAACCAGTTATGGTCGCCGTCGATCAGCCATGCGTCCGCCGCGCCGATCTCGGGCAGAGCCTCGAGGCTTGGCTTGGCGACATGGGTGACACGCGGTGCGGACGGCAACCAGTCCAGGAAGGCCCGGGACGGGGCAGGGTCTACCGAGACGAGTTCGCCGTTCTTCAATTCGGCATAGTCGGCAAGGATTTGGGACATTCCACCATGTTCGGCGCCGATCTCGACGACCCGGCTCGCGCCGGCCGCGTCGAGAGCCGGGACGATCAGGCTGGCGAACTCGCTCATCGAGTGGATCAGTAGACTAGACAACTTCAGTCCTTTCCTCTCGCTCGGCCGTGCCCGCATGGATCTGCACACCCGGTCGGGCTGCCAGAGGGCGGAAGATCACGGTCAGCAAGAAATTTTCCGAACGTTCGACTGCTGCCGGTGGGAGCTTCGCCGTCTCAGGGGGAGGAATAAGCATGAACGAGGACTCATTCAGGCAGCGATAGAGGCCGTTCGTGTGAGCCTCCATGCCTTCGACCAGCACCGAGGCTGTGACGTCGACGGCATTGGTCTGGCCGACAGCACTGGCGAAGTCGGCGGAACTGATCGTCTCGACGCCCTCCGGTTGAATCCATTCGAACAGCTTTCCGAACTGAACGCCGACCGTGAATTGCCGGCGGCCGATCGGTATGGCCGCCACGAAATAGCCCTCATGGGTAGGGAAAGCGTTGATTTCCGCAGTGCTCAGCCCTTGTTCGCCTGCCACCATGATCGGCAGGGAAATTTTCTTGCGATGGAAGTCGCTGCCGTTGAGGTCGAGACCGAACCGCTTCTGGACGGCCAGCATGAACGGGATGGCAAGGTCGACGCTGCTCAACTCTGCCGTGGCGAACTGGCGCTCCGTTCTGTTCACGTAAAAGACGCCTCGCCGCTTCAGATCCCGCTCGGCAGACGCCTTGTCGAAAAGCTTGATCTTCGAGCGGGTGCCCATGTTGACCTCGTGCTCGAGGCGGGCGAACAGCGAAACTTCCTCCTCGCTCGGAACGAGGAGCAGACGGGCAAGCGTACCGGCTGCGGCTTGTCTGTAGCACTCCGTGGTGAGGGAGCGGGGCGGGGAATGGAAGGCCTGGGTCGCCCTGGCGATGTAGTCCAGGCACGCCTCCTGGGCTGCGGACCTGATGGCATTCTGGACGTCGTCGCTTGAGCTATCGCCGCGGATCGGCTCGCCCTCGGCGGTATAGCGGATCACCGATCCCATCGAAATGGTCGAGAATTGCTCGAGAATGGCGATGTAGGACGTGAGGAACCGCAGCGCACGGTTGTCGAACAGGTCGGGGCCGAGGAAGCCCTTTCGATCCTGGTGCCATCCGGGCGTTTCCAGCGACAGAAGATAGCGCCCGAGCACCTTGATCCCGAGACGTTCCTCGAGGACGGGTGCGATCGCCGTCTGAACCGAGCCGGAGTAGCCTAGGTCGACGAAGAGAACGATGTCCCCCTCGATCGGTGCGACCTGCTGCAGAAAATGCTTGGTAAGCCGGTCGGCGAAGCCCTGCGACCGATCCAGGACCTGCCGAAGAATCTTGGACTTGAGGACCTCCTCGGCGAAGGCGTGGATCGGGGTCGGTGCCTTCGACGCGCGGCTGACGATCTTGGCCGTCTCTTCCGGCGTCAGGAGAAGCTGATTGCCGACGGGATGGAGATTCTTCTGGGTGGCGAAATTGGACAGGACGTCGACGACATCCTGTCTGGACCGCATGGATGCGGCGCGTGCGGTAAATCGGCTGATCTCGACTCGCGCGACGGGATAGCGGTCGGCACCGGGCAGGGAACGGAATGCCAGTTCCGGCAGATGGCCGTCCCTCATCAGGAAGGCTAGGCGTGGCGTCTTGCCGTAGTCGCGTTCGATCTGCGCCGCCTCGTCCAGAAGCCATTTGCAGAATCCGTGCATCAAGGGACCGAGGACCCCGAAGCCGAACCGTTCGCTCGGCACCCCGGAAGCCGGCCAGAATGCGGAAAGCGGAGCCCTGTGAGGCTGCAGAGCGGGGCGAGTATGACCGATCTCCGGGTCGAGCAGGGTCGATGCGACGCTTTCCAGCCGGAGTTGTCGCTGCAGTCGATCGTCGAACTGGCGCATATGCAGCCCCCGGATGCCGAGCTGCATGGGCGCATCATGGTCGGCGATCTTGTTGTCGCCGACATGCAGCACCGTATCCGCCCGGCATTTCAGGGCCTTCAGCACATGCTTGAACAGGCCCGCCGCCTTGGGCACCCCATACTCGCGGGAACAGAAGATCCTGTCGATCATCGACAGGACTTCGGCGCCCGCCACGCAACCGATCAGCTTGCGTAACTGGCTTTCGTCGAAATAGGTGTCGCTCACGATGATGACCGTGAGCTTGCGTTCCTTCGCCCGCCGGATCAGGTCTACCGTGGGCCTGAAGGCGAAGCAGTGCCGGATTTCGGCGTCAAGCTCCTCGTTGACCGCACATCGGGCTTTCTCGTGATCCGGATTGATCTGGGAGTGGATTTCTTCGATCGAAACTTCCGGGTCCAGTCCGGCCATCCGGTTGCGAAGCCGGCTACGCCGCTCGGCAGCGATCCGTGTTGCAGGAGAGACGCCCTCGAAACGGATGTCTGCAAACACGTCTGCGGGCTGATGGGTGTTGCGCCATATGAGGGTGTCGAAGCAGTCGAGGGACAGGACCTTCGCATCCCGCCCGTGGCTATCCAGCACGCCACTCACTTCGCTTGCTTGTACCGAAGCCACGGGCATCCTTTGGAAATCTCCTCTTGTTCTCTTCTCTGGCCGCTCCGGCCCTTCGGCCTTGGGGCCGCCGGATGATCCGGGCCTATCCGGCAGCGCGTTCGCCTTCGCCGGGGGCGGGGATCGAGACACCTTCCTCGCTGTACTGCTTCAGCTTGTTCCGCAGCGTCCGGATGGAGATGCCGAGGATGTTCGCCGCGTGGGTGCGGTTACCGAAGGTGTGGTTGAGGGTTTCCAGGATCAGATCCCGTTCGACCTCGGCGACGGTCCGCCCGACCAGGCTGCCCGCAGCCGGTCGGACGGCGGAGGTCGACGCCGGCGTCGGGGCGGGGGAGGCTGCCGGGGCCAGGCCCGTGCCGGACAGCATGATCGCCTCGGGCCCGATAACCTCGCCGGCCGACAGCAGCACGGCGCGGTGCATCGTGTTCTCCAGCTCGCGCACATTGCCGCGCCAGTGATGGGCGCGCAGCATGTCCAGGACCTCCGGCGCGATCGTCTTGCGGCCGAGCCCGTTGGCCTCGGTGTATTTGTTGACGAAATGCTCGGCCAGCAGCTCGATGTCGGCGGGCCGTTCCCGGAGGGACGGCAGCCGGATGTTCATGACGTTCAGCCGGAAATAGAGATCCTCGCGGAAATTCCCGGCCCGGACCTCGTCTTCCAGATTGCGGTTCGATGTCGCCAACAGCCGGATGTCCACCTTGATCGGTTGGGTACCGCCGACCCGGTCGATCTCCCGCTCCTGGATCGCCCTCAGGAGCTTGGCCTGAAGGCGGGGATGCATCTCGCTGATCTCGTCCAGCAGCAGCGTTCCGCCGTTCGCTTCCTCGAACTTCCCGATTCGCCGGGCGACGGCGCCCGTGAACGCGCCCTTTTCGTGGCCGAAAAGCTCGCTCTCCAGCAGGTTTTCGGGAATCGCGGCGCAGTTGACGGAGATGAAGTTGTTGTCGGCGCGCCGGCTCTTGCGATGGATGTAGCGCGCCATCAGCTCCTTGCCGGTGCCGCTTTCGCCGGTGATGAGCACGCTGGCGTCGCTCGGGCCCACCTGATCGGCAAGGCGCAACACGCGGGTCATCGCCGGATCGCGGCAGACGATCGCGTGGCTCTCCTCGACCACCGCCTCCAGGACTGCGGCGATCAGCTCGGCATCGGGGGGGAGCGGGACATATTCCTTGGCACCCGCCCGGATCGCCCGGACGGCAGCCGACGCGTCGGTGCCGATTCCGCAGGCAACGACGGTGACATGGATGCGCTCGGCCTTCAGAGCTTCGCACAGCTCCGAGACGTCCAGGCGAACGTCGATCATCACCAGGTCGGCACCTTGGCCGTTCCGAAGCGCGGACAAGGCCGCCGGAACGGTTTCGGCGTAGGCGACCTTGGCGCCGCGCTGATGAGCGATACGGCCCGCCGCGGTGATGTGACCTTCCAGCGTGCCGACGATCAGTAAGCGCATGGTTCCCTCATCCTCGACGCCTTGCGGGCGCCGCTCCCTCGATCAGCTGCGGTCCGACTTGATGATCTCGGTCATGGTGACGCCCAGCCGATCCTCGACGACGACGACCTCGCCGCGCGCGACCAGCCGGTTGTTGACGTAGATGTCGATCGCCTCGCCCACCTTCCGGTCGAGCTCCACGACAGCGCCGCGCCCCAGCTTCAGAAGCTGGTTCACCTGCATCGTAGTCTTACCCAGCACGGCCGAGATCTGGACCGGGATGTCGTAGATCGCCTCCAGCTCCTTCGTGACCTGACCGGCAGGCGCGTCCTCGCCATCGAAGTCGGCCATGCCGTCTGCGGGGTTCGGAGCCAGTTCGTCGAGATCGAAATTGTCCGTGGTGCCCATCGGGCCCTCCTAGCTTGCGGTGTTCGCTGATTTCGCTCTGCGCCGGGACGGCCTTGCCGGCCGGTCGCCGGCGGGTTCCGTCGCCGCGTCGGTGCCGCTCCCGCGGATGCGGGCGACCGCGGCCTCGATATCGGACCAGATGCGTGCGGAGATCCGCTCCGCGCCACCGTCGGCCCATTCGATCTTCGCGTCTGCCGGGCCCAGGTCCGGATCGGCGATGACGATGATTGCGCCTTCATGTCCGGCGGATCGGGCCATTTCGGCCACCCGGCTCTGCACCGGGTCGAGGACGGCATCCGACACGCGAATCACGAGCCGCGGTTCGTCCAGCATGCGCGCCAGACATTCGCGGATCATGGCCTCGATCTCGGCCAGCCCGTGCTTGCGGGTATATTCCGGCAGCATCTTCCGGACGACGGCCAGGGCGAACTCGGCCGCGTCCCGGACCAGTTCGTCGTCCGCGGCCCTTTGCGCCTCGACCAGCGCTGCGGCCTGCTGGGCAAGCGCCTGCAGCGCGTCGCCGACGACGCGGTCGATCGAGGCCATCGCCTCCTGGCGGCCGGCCTCGAGGCCGGAAGCATAGGCCTCCGCCCTCGCCGCCGCGAGTTCTTCGGCCGAGAATGTCGGAGGCGGCGGGGGCGGCGGTGGAGGCGGGGGCTCGGCGGCGGCCCGGGCCGCCTCGGCCGCCTGCCGTGCCAGCTGCGCCCGTCGTTCGATCTCCTCCGGATCGAAGGAGGTCTCGAACAGATAGCGCCTGACGCGAGGGGCGGTGCCGTCGGCCATGGGCTAGTAGACCAGCTCGTCTTCGGCCCGGCCCTCGGAGATGATGATCTCGCCCCGGGCGGCCAGATCCTTCGCCATCTGGACCATGTACATCTGCGCCTCGTCCACGTCCTTGAGGCGGACGGGACCCATCGCGCTCATCTCCTCGCGCATGATCTTCCCGGCGCGCTCGGACATGTTCGAGAAGAACAGGTCGCGCAGGGGCTCCGACGCGCCCTTGAGGGCGATCGCCAGCTTGTCCTTCTCGACCGCCCGCAGCAGCGTCTGGACGCCCGTGGGATCCAGCCGGCCGAGATCCTCGAAGGTGAACATGAGCGCCTTGATCCGTTCGGCCGAATCGCGGTTCCGCTCTTCCAGGGCGGCCAGGAACTTGTTCTCGGTCTGACGATCGAGATTGTTGAAGATCTCGGCCATCATCTCGTGCGAATCGCGGCGGTTGGTGCGCGCCAGGTTCGACATGAACTCGGTGCGCAGGGTCCGCTCGACGTCGTCCAGGACGTCCTTCTGCACCGCCTCCATGCGCAGCATGCGCATGAT
>JAJUFW010000441.1 GCA_029263555.1 Alphaproteobacteria bacterium | reverse complement strand
TCGCCGCGACCAAGGCGGACCACGTCACGCCCGACCAGTACGCCAATCTCCGCAGCCTGCTGGCCGAGATGATGGCCGCCCCCAGCCTGGAGATGCGCTTTGCCGGCGGGACCGTCGCCGTCCGGGCGTTGGCGTCGGTCCGGAGCACCGAAGTCGGCCGCGGCCGGATGGGCGGAAAGGAGCTGGGCATGGTCCGCGGAATCCCGGTCGGCGAGACGACCCCGAAGCTGCTCTATCCCGGCAAGGTCCCGGCCAGCACGCCCCCGCCCGGCCATTGGGACGAGCCGCCGAGCGAATTCCCGAACTTCCGACCGCCTCCGATTTCGGCCGCGCCGATCGCCGGCATTCCCCATATAGGGCTGGATGAAACCCTGGAATTCCTGATCGGGGACAAGTTCCGATGAGCCGCATGCGCTGGGTCGAGGCGGACACCGATTTCGTCGTCGACGATCGGCAGCCCGAAGGAGAGCGGGCGTTGGAAATGCTGCCCGAGGCGTCGCTCCCGGGCGAAAGGCGCCCGCATCCTGCGCGCCGCTTCCTGCTGTCCGTCGGCGTCCTGCTTCTGGCGCTCGTCGGCTTCGAGCTCTATCGCTTCATCCTGGCGCGGTTCCAGGAGCACTGGGCGGTCGGGGCCGCGTTCACCGCGCTGGTCGCGCTGGTCGTCATCTCCGGCCTCGCCTGGGCGGGCATCGAGATCCGAGCGCTGCGCCGGCTCGACAGCGTCGACCGGGCCCGCGCCCTGCTCCAGGCCCATGCCGGCCAGGACGCGTCGGCCGAGGCGGCCCGCGTGATCGCCGAGGTCTCCGCGGCCCTCTCCCGCCGCCCGTCCCTCGCCCCCGCGCTCAGTCGCTACGAGGCGGAGGTCCAGGACACCCATGAGATGCCGCAGCGCCTGGCGCTCTTTTCCCGCAACGTGCTGGCCGTGGTCGACCGGGACGCCTACCGCGCCGTTGGCCGCGCGGCGCGCGACGTCGGCGTGCTGACCGCCATCGTGCCGACGGCGATTGCCGACACCGCCGTCCTGGTCTGGCGCAATGTCCGCATGATCCGGGAAATCGCCGAACTCTACGGCTACCGCACCGGTCCGGTCGGCACCTGGGTCCTGATCCGCCGTCTCCTGTCCAACGCCGCCTTGGTCGCGGCGACCGACGTGGCCGGCGGGATCCTGGCCCAGCAGCTGGGCGGCGCCCTGACGGAGGTCGTCGCGGCCAAGCTGGGCGGCAGCGCGGTCGCGACCACGAGGACGCTCAGGATGGGCCTTCTCACCATGCAGCTCTGCCGCGCGGTCCCCTTCTCCGAGGAGGACGCGCCCAATCTGCGGCGTTTCGCCATGGCGATCCTGGGCCAGGACGCCGGGCCGCGGCCCGAGTCGCCCTGACACCGGAACGGGGCGAGGAGCGGCCTTGATCGGCGGGGTTCGGCCGCTATGCTGCGGTCCATGTCAGAAGCCGCCTCCCCCTCCCCGCCCCAGCCCGACACCCTGCCCGCCGTGCGGCTGCAGCCCGGACGGGAGAAGCGGGTTCTTTCCGGCTATCCCTGGGTCTTCTCGAACGAGATCCGCATGGAGCCGGGCCTTCGCGAGGTGCCGCTGGGCGGTCTCGTCCGGCTCGAATCCTCGAACGGACGGCCGATCGCGATCGCGGGCTTCAACCGCCATGCGCTGATCGCCGCGCGGGTGCTGGCCCGCGACCCGGCGGCTACGATCGACTCGGGCTTTCTTGCCGCCCGCCTTCAAGCGGCGGCCGAACTGCGAGCAAGGCTGTTCGAGCGGCCCTTCTACCGGGCCGTCCACGCCGAGGCCGACGGATTGCCGGGGCTGGTGGTCGACCGCTACGGCGAGGTCCTGGTCGTCCAGTCGAACACCGCCCTGATGGACCGGCTGGAGACGCCGTTGCTCGACGCGCTCGAAGAGGTGTTCGCGCCGGCCGCGATCGTGCTGCGCAACGACAGCCCGGCGCGGACACTGGAAGGGCTCGAGACCGGCGTCCGGTTGGCACGAGGAACGCTGTCCGGCCCGGTGGAGCTGGAGGAGAACGGGGCGCGCTTCCTGGCGGATCCGCTGGGCGGGCAGAAGACCGGCTGGTTCTTCGACCAGCGCGATAACCGGGCCTTCGTCGCCCGGCTGGCCAGCGGCCGGACGGCGATCGACGTCTATACCCATACGGGCGGCTTCGGGATCCAGATGGCGCTGGCCGGCGCGACGCAGGTGACCCTGGTCGACCGTTCGGCGTCGGCACTGGAGACCGCGTCCGCCGCCGCGGCGCTCAACGGGGTCGCCGGGCGCCTGGCGTTCCGGAAGGCCGACGCCTTCGACGAGCTGCAGCGCCTGCGCGACCGGGGCGAAAGCTTCGGCGTCGTCGTCATCGATCCCCCGGCCTTCGTTAAATCGAAGAAAGACCTGAAGGCCGGCGCCCAGGGCTACCGCAAGCTGGCGCTCCTCGCCGCGCGGATCGTGGAGCCGGGCGGCATCCTGCTGGCCGCGTCCTGTAGCCATCACGTGGACGCCGTCCTTTTCGCCGATCTGGTCGCGCGCGGCCTGACCGATGCCGGGCGCACGGGCCGGATCCTCCGCCAGGCGGGTGCGGGGCCCGACCATCCGGTCCACCCGCTGCTGCCCGAAAGCGCCTATCTGAAGGCGATCGCGCTGCAGCTCGACTGAACGCCGTCGCCCGCTCGCCCCTTGCGGCTCGCGATCCCCGCTATTCGGCACCCTCGCCGGCGGCGTCCACGGCGCCCGAGCGAAGCTCCCGCCCGGCGACGCGGCTGAACACCGCAAGGCACAGAAGAAGCACCCCGGCAAGGGCCGCGAACAGGACGCCGAATGCCTGCGCGATCGCTACCCGCTCTGCCTCGTCGAGCGGCTGTCGGACCAGGTCTTGAAGACCTTCGATGTGGCCGGCCCCGGGAACCCACGCGGCGATCAGGCTGAGCAGCAGCGCCGAAGCCGCCGCGACCGCCACCGCGCCACCGAGCGAGCGCGAGAAGCCGAGAGCGCCCGTCACCGCACCCATGTCCGCCGGGTCGACCGCGTTCTGGACGGCGGTCATGGAAACCGGGAAGAAGGTTCCGATCCCGGCGCCCACGAACGCCATCAGCACCGACGCCGCCAGCGGCGAGATCGCTTCCGCCTCCCACGCCAATATCGCCAGGGCTAGGACGGCGAGCGGCAGGCCGATTGCCGGCGGCTGCTTGTAGTTTCCGGTCCAGGTGACC
>JAJUFW010000547.1 GCA_029263555.1 Alphaproteobacteria bacterium | reverse complement strand
TCCTTCCAGGGTGGCGCCGGCGCCCAGCTTGCCCGTCGAGGTCTTGAGGAAGTCGGTGCCCTCGTCGATGGCTATGCGGCTGATCTCTGCCAGCGTCGCGGCGTCGGCGATTTGGCTCGTCTCCAGGATGACCTTGAGCGGGATTTCGTCACCGCAGGCCTTCCGGCAGGCGCGGACGACCGCTGCGGCCATGGCCCGCTCACCCGCGAAATGGGCCTTGTAGGGGAAGACGATGTCGACCTCCTCGGCACCCTTTTCGATGGCGGTCCGGGTCTCGTCGGCGGCGGCCGCCGCGTCGGCGCCGCCGGACGGGAAGTTGGCGACGCTCGCCACCCGGACGCCGGTCCCGGCCAGCACCCGCCGGGCAGTGGGCACGAAGGCCGGATAGACGCACACTGCCGCGACCTTTCCTGTCGGGGTCAGGGCGCGTCGGCAGAACGCCTCGATCCGGCCGTCGTCGTCATCGTCGTTCAGGCTCGTGAAATCGAGGAGCGACAGCGCCCGCGCCGCGGCCGCCCGATCCGCCGCCGCGCCGCGCGCGGCCTCGACCTCTCTCGCAAGCTCTGGCGGAAGCGCGAAGGACGGGGTGTCGCTGGACATGTCAGGCTCTCCGGCAGAAGGCTTCCGTTGTCCTTCCGTTTATAGATCGCCGTAGGTCGGCATGCCAGAGGCGCGAGGGCGGGCGGCGTCTACCCGGCCGCCTTCGGGGGCGGGGCATCCCGGCCGACAAGCTGACGGTACAGCCCGGCGGCGAACCCGGCCTGCACGGCTAGCTGGAGGTACGCGACGACGGTGAAGGAGACGACGTGGCGGGTCGCCGGATCGGGCATCAGGGCCGAGGGGGAGGAGACGACGATCATCGACAGCAGGTTTCCCGGCAGCACGACGACGGTCCCGATCAGGATCGTGCCGAGCCACGCCCGGACGCGGCATCCGGCGGTCAGGCGCCAGGCATCGCCGAAGCTGAGCGGCTGGCCGATCGCTGCCGAAGGCAGGACCGGCAGGAAGCCGATGGCGACATAGGTGGCGAGGGCCGTCCCGATCACGACGATCAGGCCACCCAGGGCCGTCGTTCCGGCGCCGCCTTCGGAGAGGATCAGCGTCATCCCCAGGAGAAGGGGGAGGGCGACGATCGCGCCAAGCGCCATCATCCGCAGGAAGAAGGCGCCAAAGTGAGCGATGCCGGGTCGGAAGCGGCTGTCCTCCAGCAGCAGGCGGCGGCTCCAGTACAGGATGAAGAGCGAGCTGAGGAGGTAATCGACGACAAAGGCCACAGGCCCCAACTCGAATCCCTCGTCCGCGCTGATCGAGGCGAGCGAGTTGACGAGGGACAGGAGGAAGAAGGGCCAGGCGCTGTCGACGAACGCGCCGGGGCGGAAGAACACGGTGCGGAGACCGAAGCTGAGGGCGTCCCGGATACGGACGGTGGAGGGCGGAACAGGGGCAGGGGCGGGAGGCATCCTAGATCTTGCGGCGTTGGGCCCGGGCGAGCCCAGGTCTTGGAAGGTGGAGGGATACGGGCCGGGGACGGGAATGGCCGGTGGTCGGTCACCCGGCTTGCGGAAAATTGCGCGCCCAGACCGGCGCCAGGCTCGGCATCCGGTCTACGGCCGCGGCGATTCCGTGGAGCCTGGGGCAGACTTCCTTAAACCAGTCGCGGCGCGGCCGCCAGCGGGTCATGACCGAGACATAGATGTCGAGCGCCGAGAAGTCGGCGCCCAGGACCCATGGTCCGGGGCCGATCCCGGCCTCCATGACCTGCCACAGGAACTGCCGGTATTCGTCCGTCCGCCGGCGCAGCGCGGCCGCTGCCTCGTCCCCCGGAACCCATCGTCCGGGTTCGTCCCCGAAGGTGAAGGTCGGATAGATGCTGGCGACCAGATATTCGAGCCAGCGCAGAAAGCCGGCCCGGGCCGGCGAACCGGGCGCGGGCGCGAGGCGGCTTGCCGGCGTCTCCTCCGCGGCGTGGAGGACGATCGCGGCGCTTTCGGTCATGACAGTGCCGTCGGGCAGCACCAGCACCGGCAGCTGGCCGAGCGGATTGAGCGATCGCAGGAAGGCCCGGTCCTCCTCGGCGTTCCAGGGATCGGCCTCGCGGATCGTGAAGGGCAGCCCGGCCAGGGAGAGCGCCGCTTCGGCGATTGCCGATCCGGTACCGGGACAGGCGACGAGCGTGTACATCGGATCCACCCTCCGGGGCATCAGCTGGCGGCGGTAAGGCGTTCCAGAAAGCGTATCACCAGACGCTCCAGATCGCCGGCGGCGGCGTTCGCCGCTCGCAGGGTCTGCTCGTGGTCGACCGGATAGTCGGCGATGCCGACGCCCAGATTGGTGATGACGGCTGTCGCCGTGACCCTCAGGCCGCAATGGCGGGCAAGGATGCATTCGGGCACGGTCGACATGCCCACGGCATCGGCCCCCAGGGCCCGGATCATCCGGACCTCGGCCGGGGTCTCGAAACTGGGGCCGAGCCAGGCAGCGTAGACGCCGTCGGCCAGGTCGAGTCCGAGCTCCGCCGCAGCCTCGGCCTGCAGGCGGCGGAGTTCCGGGTCATAGGCGTCGGCCAGCGGCGGGAAGCG
>JAJUFW010000253.1 GCA_029263555.1 Alphaproteobacteria bacterium | reverse complement strand
GACCTTCTCCAGATGCTGCTCCCTGGAAACGTGGTATTCGTAGTCCTGGACCCTGTCCGTCGAGGCCGTGAAGATCTTCGTCCAGAACGGCACGATCGTATTCGCATCCTCCTGCAGCATCTGCTGAAGGCGGCGGACCAGTTCCCGCCGCTCGCCGACGTCTAGGGTCGCTTCGGCCTGGTCGAGAATCCGGTCGAACTCGGGATTGGAATATCCCGTCTCGTTCCAGGGGACGCCGCTCCGGTAGGCGAGGTCCAGCACCTGGATTCCCAGCGGGCGGCTTGTCCATTGGGTGACGCTGAAGGGCCAGCTGGTCCAGCGATCCCAATAGGTGCCGCCGGTCAGGATATTCACTTTCAGCCGGATCCCGGCGGGGGCAACCATTTCGGCGATGACCTGTCCGACATTGCCTTCCCATTTCGGATCGGCGACGCAGTTGATCTCGATGTCGAGCCCGTTCGGATACCCGGCCTCCGCCAAAAGCGATTTCGCCTTGCCGTAATCCTGAACGAGCGCCGGCAGCTCCGAGTATTCGGGATGGATCGGAGAGACCGGATGGTCCTCCCCCTTCACGCCCAGGCCCTGATAGGCGAGATCCAGTACGCGCTGGTGATCGATGCAGGCCTGGATCGCCTGCCGTACGCGCTTGTCGTCGAAGGGCTTCTGGTCGACCCTCATCCGGGCGAACCCGGCGATGGCAGTCACCTTCTCGTAGACCTTGACGTTCGGCATGTTCCGGACGGCCGGCAACAGCGCGATGTCCAGGGTGTAGAGCAGATCCACCTGATCGGAGGCGAGCCCGGCGATCTGGGCGGCAGGATCGCCGCCCAGATCGAGATACTGGATGCCGTCCAGATAGACCTCGTCCCCCCAATATTCGGATGGCGGCCGCTTCTTCAGCACCGCCCCCTCCCCGACCGAGAAGCTTTCCAAGAGGAAGGGGCCGGTACCGACGGGGTTCTCGATCAGATTGCCACCGCTTCTCACGAAATCCCGGTGGGTGATGAGCGCGGGATAGTCGCCGAGACTCTCCGGAAAGGCCAGCATCGAGCGCTGCAGCTTGAAGCGGATGGTGTGGTCGTCGATCTTCTCGATCGCTCCCGGAGCGATGCGGGTCACGCCTCCTTCGGTGATCGTCAATCCGGAAAACCGGCCCAGATTGGAGGACCCGGTTGCCGGATCGAGCCACCGCTCGAAGGTGGCGATCACGTCGTCGGCGGTGAACTCGTCGCCGTTGTTCCACCGGACGCCGCGACGGAGATGGAATGTCCATTCGCTGACATCATCGTTCGCCTCCCACCGTTCCGCCAGATGCGGCCGCGTGATGTTGTCGCTGCCGACGCGCGCCAGCGGTTCCACGATCTGCCGGGCGACATTGGCCTTCTCCGACCAGTCGTAGACCGCCGGGTCGCTGATATCGAGAACGCTCATCCCGATGCGCAGGACCCCGCCCTTTCTCGGCTCACCCTGGGCTCGGACCGGCCCCACCGCGTGGCCGCCCGTTGCCTTTCCGGCAACGAAATAGGCGGTTCCGGCCGAAAGGCCGAGCAGGGTGGCGGTCCTCAGGAAGTCGCGCCGCCCCAGACGGCCGCGCTCGAGGTCCTCCACCAGGGCCGGGATCGCGACATGGACCTTCCTCAGATCTTCGATGTTCATCGGCTTCTCCCTTGCCGGCCCGCCAATACCGACCGTGGCCGGCATGTCGGAATTCTGTCCGACGAAGACGACGGACCGGCGTTTTTCACACGTGATTGTTCGCCAGACTTGAAGAGCCCCGAAACGGATCGCGCGCCAGCGCTCACCTTGATTGCCCGCCTCTTTCGCGTTGGCAGGCCGGGCCCTCTCCGCTAGGGTCCGGCTGCCTTCTCCGGTAGAACGTCTGGAGCGCCTGCATGGATGCCGATCACGACCTTGAATTGACCGGTCGCGAGACCTGCTATGACGGCTTCTTCCGTCTGGACAGGTTCCATCTCCGGCATCGGCGCTTCGACGGAAGCTGGACGCCGGTACTGGACCGGGAGGTGGTGCTCCGGCGGCCGGCGGTTGCCGTTCTCCCCTACGACCCCGATCTCGATCGGGTGGTCCTGCTGGAGCAGTTCCGCCCCGCCGCCTATGCCGCCGGACGGCCCGCCTGGATGACCGAAATCCCGGCCGGGCTGGTGGAATTCGGCGAGGCGCTGCCCGCGGTCGCCGCCCGGGAAGTCAAGGAAGAGACGGGGCTCGCTGTCGAAGCCCTGGAGCCGGTCGCGGAATTCATGCCGAGCCCGGGCGGCTTTGCCGAGGTCGTGACGCTGTTCGTGGGCCGGGTCGACGCCTCGAATGCCGGGGGCATCTTCGGGGTCGACGCGGAACACGAGGATATCCGTTCGTTCACCATGGATGCCGCCGAGGCGTTGGCGCTGATGGCGGTACCCGGACGGATCGACAACGCAATCGCTCTCATCGCCTTCCAGTGGCTTGCTCTCAACCGGGAAGCCTTGAGACGCCGGTGGAGGTCCTCCGGCCGGCAATCGCCCGGGCACGGTTCTTGATCCTGGGCGACACGCGGCGTTACGCTTCGCCCCGCTTGTTCGTTCAACCGAGGGGAGCTCTTCTTGTCCGGCATACGCAACGGCTTCGTCGAGGCGATCGGCAACACCCCGCTCATCCGGCTGCGCGGTCCGTCGGAAATGACCGGTTGCGAAATCTTGGCGAAGGCCGAATTCCTTAATCCGGGAGGATCCGTCAAGGACCGGGCCGCGATCGCCATCGTCCGCGATGCCGAACGGCGCGGATTGCTGAAACCGGGCGGCGTCATCGTCGAGGGGACGGCAGGCAATACCGGGATCGGCCTCGCCCTCGTCGGAAATGCGCTGGGCTACCGCACGGTGATCGTGATGCCGGAGACCCAGAGCCAGGAAAAGAAGGACATGCTGCGACTTTGCGGCGCCGATCTCCGCCTGGTCAAGGCCGTCCCCTATTCGGACCCCGGCAACTATGTCCGCGTCTCCGAACGGCTTGCCGAGGAGTTGTCGAAGACCGAGCCGAACGGCGCCGTCTGGGCGAACCAGTTCGACAACGAGGCCAACCGCCAGGGCCATTATGAGACGACCGGTCAGGAGATCTGGCAGCAGACGGGGGGCAGGATCGACGCCTTCACATGCTCGGTCGGGACCGGCGGTACGCTCGCGGGCGTCGCCCTCGCCCTGAAGGAGAAGCGAAGCGACATCCAGATCGTCCTCACGGATCCCATGGGATCCGCGCTTTACAACTACTACGCCCATGGCCAGCTCAAGGCCGAGGGCAACTCGATCACCGAGGGAATCGGCCAGGGCCGGGTCACCCGGAACCTGGAAGGCGCCCCGATCGACTGGGCGCAACGAGTGACGGACGAAGAGGCCCTGCCGATGATCTTCCGGCTGCTCAAGGAGGAAGGCCTGGTTGTCGGGGGATCGAGCGGGATCAATGTCTGCGGCGCGGTGAAGGTCGCCCAGAAACTGGGACCCGGCCACACCGTCGTGACCGTGCTGAGCGACTATGGCACCCGCTACCAGTCGAAGCTGTTCAACCCGGCATTCCTGAAGGAAAAAGGGCTGCCCGTTCCCGACTGGCTTGCGTAAGCCGATGCAGACGGAACTTCTCTTCCGCACGGATCCGACCCTGCCCCGCTGCGAGGCTTCGGTTACTGCCGTCGAAGGGCGCTTCGTCCGGCTGGACCGGACCGTGTTCTATCCGACCGGCGGCGGACAGCCCGGCGACATCGGGACCTTCAGCCTGGACGGCCGAACCTTTCCGGTCGTCGACACGATCAAGGGTGACACGCCCGACGATGTAATCCATCTGCTGGCGGACGAGGCGGACCACCCCTTCCGGGTCGGTGCGACGATTACGGCGGCCATCGACTGGCCGCGCCGGCAGCGGCACATGCGGATGCATACGGCGCTGCACCTGCTCTGCGCAGTGATCGAGGGCGACGTGACGGGTGGGCAGATCGGCGCCGAGAGAAGCCGGCTCGATTTCAACCTGCCGTCGGGCGTTCTGGACAAGGACGAGCTGACGGCCCGGCTGAACGAGCTGATCGCAGCCGCCCATCCGGTCGAGCAGCAGAGCATCACCGCCGAGGAGCTGGCGGCGCGGCCGGAGCTTGTGCGGACGATGTCCGTGAAGCCGCCGACCCATGGCGGTTGCGTGCGTCTGGTCCGGATCGGCCCCGCGGAGGCGCCTGTCGACCTTCAGCCCTGCGGCGGCACCCATGTCGCGAACACGGCGGAGATCGGCCGCGTTGAGGTCGCCAAGATCGAGAACAAGGGCCGGCAGAACCGGCGGGTCTATCTGGTGCTGGCCGACGGATAAGGCCGGCCGGGCCGCAAGTGGAAGGAACGCTCATGGACAGCGCAGCATTGCCGTCCGTCATAAACGCCGACTGGCTCGCCGCCCGGCTTGAGGAGCCTGGGATCAAGGTGCTCGACGCCAGCTGGATGATGCCGCAATCCGGGCGGGATGCCCGCGCCGAGCATGCCGCCGGGCACATTCCGGGGGCGCGCTTCTTCGACATCGACCTCATCGCCGACGAGAGGAGCGATCGGACAGGCGAGACGGGGCTGCCGCATATGATGCCCTCTCCGGAACGGTTCGCGGAAGCGGTCGGTGCTCTGGGCGTCGGCAATGAGGATTTCGTGATCCTCTATGACGTCCATGGGCTTATGAGCGCGGCCCGCGCCTGGTGGATGTTCAGGGTGTTCGGCCATGACCGCGTCGCCATTCTGGATGGCGGCCTGCCCGCCTGGAAACGAGCGGGATATCCGGTGACGGCGGAGCCGACGACGGTCGCGCCAGCGAGGTTCCAGGCCCGTTTCCGCCCCGAGCTCGTCCGCTCCGTAGAGGAAATGCGGGACAATCTCGACTCTCGGCGGGACCAGGTTCTGGATGCCCGCTCGCCGGGCCGTTTCAAGGGCGATGAGGCCGAGCCCTGGCCGGGGCGGCGCGCGGGTCACATCCCGGGCAGCCTGAACCTGCCGTACGAGACGCTCTACCGGCCGGACGGCACGCT
>JAJUFW010000458.1 GCA_029263555.1 Alphaproteobacteria bacterium | reverse complement strand
TGGCTGCCGGATTCCTGGCGCTGGCTTCGGCCTTCGTCACGGTGCACGCGGCCGCGCAGGCGCCGCTCTCCGACCGCGACGCGCAGATCTATGCGCGGGCCTTCGAAGCGGCCGAGCGCGGGGCCTGGGACGACGCTCGCGCGCTCGCCCGCCAGGCCGAAGACCCGCTGCCCGCCAAGGTCATCCATTGGCTGGATCTCGGCCGGGCGGACACCCCCTTCTCCTTCCAGGAGATCGCCGGGTTCATTACCCAGAATCCTTCCTGGCCCGGACTGGGAGCGCTCAGGCTGCAGGCGGAGCGCACGATGCCTCCCGGGCTGCCGGCCGATCAGGTCGCCGCCTGGTTCGACGCCTACCCGCCCCAGACCTTCGATGCCGTGATGCGCTACGCGTCCGCGCTACGCGCAATCGGTCGCGAAGGCGACGCGCTCGCCTTCATCCGCGATCGGTGGGTGTCGATCCCGGTCACCTCGACGCAGCAGCAGCGGCTGCTTGCCGAATACGGCGCCGCGCTCGGCGCCGAAGAGCACTGGGCGCGGCTGGACAATCTCCTCTGGGCGGGGCGCGCGGACGAAGCGCGACGGATGTTCCCCCTCGTCGATGAAGGCAGGCGCGCGCTCGCCGAGGCGCGGCTGAAGCTGGCTGGGCAGGAAACGGGGGTCGACGCCGCCCTCGCCCGCGTGCCCGCCCATCTCGCCGGGGATGAAGGTCTGGTCTACGAACGGGTCCGCTGGCGCAGGCGCGCGGACCGGACGGACGGAGCGATCGAGCTCCTCTCCGGGCAGCCGCAGGTCGTGTCCCGCCCCTCCGCCTGGTGGACCGAGCGGTCCATCCTGGCACGGCGGCTGTTCAACAGCGGCGACTATGCCGGGGCCTACGCCGTCGCGAGCGGCCACCGGCAGGACGATCCCTCGACCCTGTCGGAAGCCGAGTGGCTGGCCGGCTGGATCGCCCTGCGCTATCTCGGCGATCCGGCGCGGGCGATCGACCATTTTGCCCGGATGTACGAGGTGGTCGGCACGCCGATCAGCCTTGCCCGGGGCGCCTATTGGCTGGGCCGCTCCTATGCGGCCCTAGGCGAGGCCGCTGAGGCGGAACGCTGGTATCGGGTCGCCGCGCAGTACGACACGGTGTTCTATGGACAGCTCGCGGCGGGCGAGCTTGGTCTCCCCACGGTAACCAGCCTGAGCGGGTCGCCTTCCGTGCCGCAGGAAGCCCGGGTCGCGTTCGCCGGTCTCGAACTCGTGCAGATCGCCCGGATGCTTCACCAGATCGGGGACTTGGCGAGAGCGGAGCAATTCCTGCAGCGGCTGGCCTCGGTTCAGGACGATCCGATCACCCTTACGCTGGTCGGCGATCTGGCGCTCGACCTGCAGCTTCATCACATTGCCGTCCGGGTCGGCAAGCAGGCCGTCCGCGGCGGCCTCACCCTGGTCGACGCCTCCTTCCCGGTCCATGCCTTCGAGACTTCGGACCGGAGGGCCGATCCGGCCCTGGTGCTGGCATTGATCCGCCAGGAAAGCGAGTTCAACACGCGCGCGGTCAGCCGTGCGGGGGCCCGCGGCCTGATGCAGTTGATGCCGGCGACCGCGGACTCCCTCGCCTCCCGCATGGGCGTGGATCATTCGACCAGCCGCCTCACGGACGACGCCAGGCACAACGTCCTCCTGGGATCGACCTATCTCGCGAACCAGATCGAACGATTCCGCGGGTCGTATGTTCTGGCGGTCGCCGGCTACAATGCCGGACCGAACCGGGTGGCCGGATGGCTGGAGACGATGGGGGACCCGCGAGGCGGCGCCATGGATCTCTACCAGGTGATCGACTGGATAGAGGCGATCCCGCTGTCCGAGACGCGCAACTATGTCCAGCGGGTGCTGGAGAACACGCAAGTCTATCGGATGCGCCTCGGCGGCTCGCCCGAGCTGGGCGGGCTCGAGCGCGACCTTATGCGGTGATCGCCGGCACCGATCGACGGCCGATCATGGATTTGCCCAGGATGGGTCTGGACAAGCGCCCCGTCTCGGGGCAACGCTGCCAGTCCTCCTCGGGCAAATCCCTCGACCGGAAACGACGCCAATGAACGGAACGACAGACGCCACTCTGCCCGGACTCCGCGACATCGAGCGGGCCGCCGACCGCCTTGCCGGCATCGCCGTGCGCACGCCGCTGCTGGAATCGCCGATGCTCAACCGCCTCGCCGGCGGTCGGGTACTGGTCAAGGCCGAGCCGTTGCAGCGTACCGGAAGCTTCAAGTTCCGCGGCGCCTACAACAAGTTGAGCGCGCTTCCGCCGGAACGCCGGAACCGTGGCGTCGTCGCCTTCTCCAGCGGCAACCACGCCCAGGGCGTTGCCGCGGCCGCGCAGCTTCTTGGCGTCCGCGCGACGATCGTGATGCCGGCCGACGCGCCGCTCATCAAGCTGAACAACACCCGCGCGCTCGGCGCGGAGGTCGTGACCTACGACCGAGACCGCGAGGACCGGGAGGCGATCAGCCGGCGCATCGTGTCCGAAACGGGGGCCGAGTTGGTCCCTCCGTTCGACGATCCTGAAATCATCGCCGGCCAGGGAACGATCGGGCTGGAGATCGCCGAACAGGCCGATGCCCTTGGCGTCCGCCCCGACCTGGTGTTGGTCCCCTGCAGTGGTGGCGGCCTGGTTGCCGGCGTATCCACGGCAATAGCCGAACGTCTGCCGGGGGTCCCCGTCTACTCGGTCGAGCCGGAGGGTTTCGACGATATGGCGCGGTCGCTGCGCGCCGGCGAACCGGTTCAGAATTCGCCGGGCGCGCGCTCGATCTGCGACGCGCTCCTCGCGCCCTCGCCGGGTACGCTCACCTTCGCGGTCAACCGCCGCACCCTGGCGGGCGGGCTGGTGGTGAGCGACGAAGCCGTGCGCCGCGCCATGGCAGTCGCGTTCGAGACGCTGAAGCTGGTCGTCGAACCCGGCGGCGCGGTCGGTCTGGCCGCCATCCTGGACAAGAGGATCGATCTTGCCGGAACGACGGCCGTCGTCGTCTGTTCGGGCGGAAATGTCGACGGGCGGCTCTTTGCCGAAGCCCTCGCCGGCTAGGACGGCGCGGGCATCGGC
>JAJUFW010000088.1 GCA_029263555.1 Alphaproteobacteria bacterium | reverse complement strand
GCGTCGGCGGTCGCGGCCGGCTCCGGCTCGCCGGCCGGAGCCGCAGTCTCTGTCTCTGTCTCGGCTGCCGCGGCAGCAGGCTCGACAGGTGCCGGCTCGGCTGCCGGTTCCGCTACCGGCTCGGCCTCGGTGGAAATTTCGACCGGCGTTTCCGCGGTCTTGCGGCGGCGGGGCGCCCGCTTGCGCTTCGGCTTCTCGGCGGGCGGAGCGGCAGCTTCCGCAACGGGCACGGCGGCAGGGGCTGCGGATTCGCCCGCTTCGGCCGTATCCGCATCCTGCGGCGTGACATCGACGGCGGTCGTAACGCCGGGCGTCTCGTTCTCCTCGCCAGCCGGGGATGCCGTGAGGGCTTCCGGCTCTTCCGGACGTTCGGCCGGCGCCGGCGCGTCCTCCGACGCCTCCATCGCCTCGGCCGCCTCTGCCAGTTCGGCGGCGGCCACCTCCTCCGGCGTCATCTCCGTCCCGTCCTCGCGCCGGCGGGCCGACCGCCGCCGGCCGCCACGCTTGCCACGACGGCGCTTCCGGCGCTGCTGGGCTTCCTCGGCGGTCAGGCCGTGCTCGCCATGGTCTTCGCCGGTATCCTCGGGCTCCTCGCCTTCGGCAGCGGATTCTTCGGCCTCGGCCTCGGTCTCTGCGGCGGCCGCTGCCTCCGGTACTGCGGCCTGGACCTCGTCCATCGCCTCGTCACGCCGGCGGCGGCCACGCCGCGAACGCCGGCGGCGCTTGGCCCCGGCTTCCGCACCCTCGGCCGCCGGACGCTCGGGCGTCTCGCCTTCGGTCTCGTCCTCGTCCTTGTCGTCGATCGACGCCAAGAGCTTGGCCGAATCCACGACAGGCGCCTGCGCGCCGGCCGCGACCTCGCCGCGGGCCCGCACCTGTTCCATGCGGAAATTGGGGGACAGGAGCGTATCGTCCCGGCCCAGGAGCACGGAGAAGCCATAGCGCTGCTCGATCTCGGCCAGCGCCGCTCGCTTCTCGTTCAGGATGTAGAGGGCGATGTCCGTCGGGACATAGACTTTGATCTCGCTCGAGCGCTTGCGGATGCCTTCCTCTTCGATCGCCCGCAGCACGTGCAGCGCCGCCGAGCTGAGCGAGCGGGTCAGGCCGGTGCCGCCGCAGATCTTGCAGACCTCGAAATGGGTTTCCGTCAGGCTGGGGCGCAGACGCTGGCGCGACAGCTCCAGAAGGCCGAACGGGCTGATCCGGCCGACCTGGATGCGCGCCCGGTCCTGGCGCATGCATTCCTTCAACCGGCGCTCGACGGCGGCGTTATGGCGCTCCTCCTCCATGTCGATGAAATCGATCACGATGAGGCCGGCCAGATCGCGAAGCCGGAGCTGCCGGGCGATCTCCTCCGCGGCTTCCAGATTGGTCTTGAACGCCGTTTCCTCGATGTTCCGCTCCCGCGTGGAGCGGCCGGAGTTGACGTCGATGGCGACGAGCGCCTCGGTCGGATTGATCACGATGTAGCCGCCGGACCGGAGCTGGACGACCGGGCTGTGCATCGCGTCGATCTGGCTTTCCACCTGATAGCGGTGGAAGAGGGGGATCGTCGGATCCTTATAGAGCTGGACCTTCTTGGCATGGCTCGGAATGAGCATGCGCATGAAGTCCTTGGCCGAGCGATAGCCTTCCTCGCCGGCGACCAGGATCTCCTCGATATCCTTGTTGTAGAGATCGCGCTCGGCGCGCTTGATGAGATTGGCTTCCTCGTGGATCAGGGTGGGCGCGGTCGACTGCAGCGTCAGCTCGCGGATCGAATCCCACAGCCGGAGAAGATAGTCGAGGTCGCGCCGGATCTCGGCCTTGGTGCGCTCGAGGCCGGCCGTGCGAAGGATCACCGCCATCCCTTCGGGGATGAACAGATCGTCCAGGATCGCCTTCATCTTCTTGCGATCCTTGGGATTGGCGATCTTCCGGCTGATGCCGCCGCCCCGCGGCGTGTTCGGCATCAGGACGCAGTAGCGGCCGGCGAGCGAAAGATATGTGGTGAGCGCGGCGCCCTTGTTGCCCCGCTCTTCCTTGGTGACCTGCACCAGCATGATCTGCCGGCGCTTGATCACCTCCTGGATCTTGTAATTGCGCCTCACCCGGCTGGGCGGGATGATCTCCTGGACCTCCTCGACATCGTCGCCGCCGACCGTCTCGATGCGGTGGGGGACCTCGCCGTCGACCTCGATGCCGGAGTCCGCGTCGGGGCCGTCGGCGCCGTTCGTGTCATCGTCGTCGCGCGGATCGCGCAACGGATCCTCGGCAGCAGCCCGACCGTTCCGGCCCGATGGCGCCTCCGGCGTCTCTTCGTCGTGGACGTCGTCGTCATGGCGCTGGCGGGCGTTCTCGGCCAGCAGCGCTTCGCGATCGGCGACCGGGATCCGGTAGTAGTCGGGGTGGATTTCCGAGAAGGCCAGGAACCCGTGCCGGTTTCCGCCATACTCGATGAAGGCCGCCTGAAGGGAGGGCTCGACCCGCGTGACCTTCGCCAGATAGATATTGCCCTTGAGCTGCTTCTTGCTGGCGGTTTCGAAATCGAATTCTTCCAGCTTGTTGCCGTTGACGACGACGACCCGTGTCTCCTCCGGGTGGGTCGCGTCGACCAGCATTCTCTTGACCATGTGTTCTTCCCCATGACGGAACCCCCGGCCTGCGCGACGAACAGGCCGTGGCACGTCACTTGGTTGCTGGAGACCGGCGGAAGACCACCCACCAAATCCACGGACGGCGCTCTAGCGGCAAGCCTGAACGGAGTGGGTCGGCATTTCCGGGCCCAGCGCATCATCGCGACACGCTGAGCCGATCTCTCGTTAAACCTCGAATTCCCTGCGCCACGCCTAGCGTGAGTGCCGAATCGCTGCCGGTGCCGCAATCCCTTCGGGACTGCCGGCCAGATCCCTCTGGCCGCTGGTTCGGTCACGATCCTGCGCAAGACACGCCTTTGCCCTCCGGGCGGCACCGATCTGCCTTCAGGAGGCGAATCGGACGCCGCAACCTTCGGTGCGAAATGCGGCCGCACGGATTGTCGCTTTTTCACCATAGACCCCGGCCGCACTTTCGACAATCGGAAGTTTACCATCATTCGCCGTTGCGTGCCGGCAATCGGGCCCAGCTTAATTGGGGTGGAGGAGAGATGATTTCCAAAGGCCCGGATCGGGCGGGTTCGGGGCGGAACCGGGATGCTGCGGAGCACGGGAAGTGAGGTTCCGTCTCACAATCGCGCTTGAAGTCCTTGATTTGCTGCAGGTATAGGGGACGGGACTGTCGGGGGAGAGGGGACCCATGCGGCGCGCCTTCAGCGCTTTCTGCTTTGTGCTCGTCCTGGTCGTGGCCGGCTTCGCGACGGGCATCCCGACCGGAGCCGGGCCTAGTCGGGCCTATGCGCAGGGCGTCTCGACGGTCCTCGACGTCCGTGTCGGAGACCACGGCGACAAGACGCGGTTCGTCGTGGAAATGACGGCGCCACTCGATTTCCGCATCTTCAGCCAGACCTCTCCGGACCGCCTGATCATCGACTTCCCGCCGCTCGACTGGCGCGCCGCCGGCGCGGTGGGGCGTGGAGTCGGGCTCATCGCCGCTCATTCCTATACAGTTAGCGACAGCGGGGCGGGGCGGGTCGTGCTGGATCTCGCCGCTCCGGCCCGGGTGCGCGACGCCTTCTTCCTGCCGGCCAACGGATCGACTCCGTTCCGCTTCGTCGTGGACCTGGAGCCGACCGATGCGGCGCGGTTTGCGGGGCAGGTGTTCACGCCGGGAGGATTCGCGGATCCATTGCCGGCCGCGTCAGCGTCTGTCGATCCGGTTGCCGGATCCGGCATCGTCGCGACGCCCGCGTCCGCCCGGATGCCGTTCCCGGCGCCGCTGCCGCGGGCCCGCGGCAATGCCGTGGCGGGGGCGGGCATCCAGGCCGCGGCCGCAATGGTCCCTTTTCCGGAGCTTCCCATTCCGCGCATGAAGCCGGAACCGCTGCCGATCCGGGTCATCGCCATCGATGCCGGGCATGGCGGCATCGATCCCGGTGCGATCAGCGTCAACGGGGTTTACGAAAAGAACATTACGCTGCGCTACGCGCGGGCCCTACGGGATGCGCTTCAGGCAACCGGCCGCTACCGCGTGTTCATGACTCGGGACAGCGACATCTACCTGAAGCTCCGCGAGCGGGTGGCCCTGGCCCGTCAGGCGGAAGCCGATCTCTTCATATCCATACACGCCGACAGCGTCGGGAATCCCGGGATTCGGGGGGCCTCCGTCTATACCCTCTCGGAAACGGCCAGCGATAAGGAAGCGGAACTTCTGGCGGCGCGCGAGAACCGGGCGGACGCCCTGGCGGGCGTGCAACTCGATCCCGAGGACGACGTCACGGCCTCGATCCTGATCGATCTGGCGCAGCGGCTGTCCCAGAACGAAGGGAAGGCGTTCGCCCAGAGACTGGTCGCCAGCCTGGAAAACGAGACGACGATGCTGCGGAACGCCCATAGGCAGGCGGGCTTCGCGGTCCTGAAGGCGCCCGACGTCCCGTCGGTACTGATCGAGCTTGGCTATCTTTCGAATGCCTCCGACGAGCATCGCCTCCGGTCGAGCGACCACCAGGCCCGGATTGTCGGCGGTATCGTCAGGGCGATCGACGACTACTTCGGCTGGCTGGACGGCGAAAGCCGGTGACGGCGTTGGCCCCGGGCAGGCGAAGGGCGGCTGTCCGGACGCCGTGCCAGGCCACCTGATGGCCACAATCGGTCAATAGGAAAATAGGAATCGGTGCATGGACATTCCGTGGCGCTGCCTTATCGTGTATCCAGGTACGTCGTGGCGGCACCCCATGCTCTCGGCCCGTTCGGCTGATCGCCGCCTTCTCATCGACGGATCGACATGCGATTTCTCGGTTGGCTTTTCTCGTCCCTGGTTCTGCTCCTGCTGGTCGGCGGGATAGGGGTCTTTGCGGCGCTCAGCTATTTCAGCAGGGATCTGCCGGACTATACGCAGCTGGCCGACTACGAGCCGCCGATCACGACGCGGCTCTATGCGGGCGACGGCCGGCTGCTGGCGGAATATGCGACGGAGAACCGGCTTTTCGTCCCGATCGAGGCCATACCGGAACATGTCGTCCAGGCCTTCGTCTCGGCGGAGGACCAGAACTTCTACGAACACAGCGGGGTCGATTTCCAGAGCATCGCCCGGGCGGCGGTCGTGAATGTCCGGAACGTCCTGCAGGGCAGGCGCATGATCGGCGCCTCGACCATCACCCAGCAGGTGGCGAAAAACTTCCTTCTTTCCAACGAATATTCGCTGACCCGAAAGATCCGTGAGGCGCTGATCGCCTTCCGGATAGAGCAGGCATTCACCAAGGATCAGATCCTCGAGCTCTACCTCAACCAGATCTATCTGGGGCGCGGATCCTTCGGCGTGGCCGCAGCCGCGCTCAACTATTTCAACAAGCCGCTGTCCGACCTGACGCTGGCCGAGGCCGCCTATCTCGCGGCGCTGCCGAAGGCCCCGAACAACTATCATCCGGTGCGCCAGTACGAGGCGGCGGTCGCCCGGCGGAACTACGTCATCCTTCGCATGCTCGAGGACGGGGCGATCACCGAGGCGGAGGCGCGGGCGGCGCAGAACGAACCCCTGGAGGCCAAGGGGCGGGACGCCACCGAAACCGTGACGGCCGAATATTTCGCCGAGGAGGTCCGGCGAGAGCTCCAGCAGGTCTACGGCGACGCCGCGCTCTACCAGGGCGGCCTGGCGGTGCGCACCTCGGTCGATCCGCGGCTTCAGGACATCGCGACCCGGTCGCTTCGCGAGGGCCTGATCAGCTATGACCGGCGGCACGGCTGGCGCGGGCCCGTGACCCGGCTGGAGAGCTTCGACAACTGGCCGGACCAGCTGGCCGCCGTAGAGCCGCCGGCCGGCGCCGGTAACTGGGAACTCGCCGTCGTGCTGGAGGTGAATGCGAAGGACGCGATCATCGGCTTCACCGACCGCAGCCGCGGCGTCATTCCCATGGAGGAGATGTCCTGGGCGGCTCCCTGGCGGGAGGGCCAGAGGGTCGGGCCCCGGCCGAACCGCGCCGACGAGGTCCTGGAACTCGGTGACGTGATCCTGGTCGAGCCGCTGGACGACGATGCCGAGATCACCGTGGTGACCGCTTCGGGCGAAGTGCCGCTCAGGCGCTACGGCCTGCGCCAGATTCCCGATGTCGAGGGCGCGCTGATCGCGATGGATCCCCATACCGGGCGCGTGCTGGCGATGGCCGGCGGCTACAGCTTCGCCGAAAGCGAGTTCAACCGGGCGACCCAGGCCGTCCGGCAGCCGGGATCGGCCTTCAAGCCGTTCGTCTATCTGGCGGCGCTGCAACACGGCTACACGCCCTCCACCATCGTGATGGACAGCCCGATCGAGATCTATCAGGGGCCCGGGCTCGGCATGTGGCGGCCGAAGAATTACGAGGCCGGAAGCTTCCTCGGCCCGGTTCCGCTCAGGATCGGCGTGGAGAAGTCCCGGAACCTCATGACGGTCCGCCTGCTGCAGCAGATCGGTCTCGAGCCCGTGCGGGATCTCGCGAAGCGCTTCGGGGTCTATGAGGACATGCCGCTCCTCTATTCGATGGCCCTGGGCGCCGGCGAGACGACGCCGCTGAAGCTGACCGCCGGCTATGCCATGCTGGTCAATGGCGGGAAGCGCATCGTTCCGACCTTCATCGACCGGGTACAGGACCGCACCGGCGCCACGGTCTACCGGCACGACCAGCGCGCCTGTCCGGATTGCACGAACCAGCTATGGACGGGGCAGCCGGCTCCGGAGCTTCCGGACGATCGGGAAGAGGTGATCGACCCGGTGACGGCCTACCAGATGGTCTCGATCCTGGAGGGCGTGGTTCAGCGGGGGACCGCTGCACGGCTGCGCTCGCTCGGCATACCCCTGGCCGGCAAGACCGGGACGACGAACGACAGTTTCGACGCCTGGTTCGTCGGGTTTTCCCCGGACCTGGTGGTCGGCGTCTTCGTCGGCTTCGATACCCCGCGGACGCTGGGCCAGTTCGAGACGGGGTCCAGCGCCGCCCTGCCGATCTTCGGCGCCTTCATGGGCGAGGCGCTGTCCGGCAAGGAGGTGCCGCCCTTCCGGATTCCCCCAGGCGTCAGCCTGGTCCGCGTCAACGCCGCGACCGGCGCCCTGGCCAGGCCGGGAGAACCGGCGATCTGGGGTGCCTATCGGCCCGGGACCGAGCCGACCGCGACCGAATACCTGCCCGAAACCGGGCTTCCGGGGGTCTACGGCGATGAGGGGCCGGGGGCCAGCACCGGCACCGGCGGGCTTTACTAAAGGTCCGGAACCGCCTATCTCCGGACCTCGACATCAAGCACCGACTGACTTTAGGGAGCCGCAGCCATGCGCGCCGAACTGCAAGCGGTCGTCGACGAGATCACGGACTCGTTGGCGCTGCTGAGGAGGTCTCTTTGACTGGGATCGGAGCACTCTTCGCCTTCAGGAGCTGAACAGCCTCACCGAAGATCCCAATCTCTGGGACGATCCCGACCGCGCTCAGAAGCTGATGCGGGAACGCACTCAGCTCGACCAGGCGATCAGCGACTACACGTCCCTGAAGAAGGAGCTGGACGACACGGTCGAGCTGATCGGCATGGCCGAGGCGGAAGGCGACCAGGACATGATCGCCGAGGGCGAACGGGCGCTTCGGGAACTGGCCGAGCGGGCGCAGAAGAAGCAGCTGGAAAGCCTGTTGTCCGGCGAAGCCGACGCCAACGACTGTTACCTGGAGGTCAACGCCGGGGCCGGCGGCACCGAGGCCCAGGACTGGGCCGAGATGCTGCTGCGCATGTATGTGCGCTGGGCCGAACAGCACGGCTACAAGGTCGACTGGCTGGAGGAAAGCCCGGGCGAGGAGGCGGGAATCAAGTCCGCGACGGTCCAGATCAAGGGGCCGAACGCCTATGGCTGGCTGAAGACCGAATCCGGCGTCCACCGCCTGGTGCGCATCAGCCCCTTCGACAGCCAGGCGCGGCGCCACACCAGCTTCGCGTCCGTCGCGGTCTCGCCGGTGATCGACGACTCGATCGAGGTGACGATCGAGGACAAGGACCTGCGGATCGATACCTATCGGGCAAGCGGCGCCGGAGGTCAGCACGTCAACAAGACGGATAGCGCCATCCGCATCACCCACCTGCCGACGGGGATCGTCGTGTCCTGCCAGACGGACCGGTCCCAGCACCGGAACCGGGCGAAGGCGTTCGAGATGCTCCGGGCCCGGCTGTACGAGCTGGAGCTTCAGAAGCGCGAGGCGGACGCGCAGGCCCTGCAGGACGCGAAGACCGATATCGGCTGGGGCCACCAAATCCGTTCCTACGTGCTGCAGCCCTATCAGATGGTGAAGGACCTGCGGACCGGCGTCGAGACCAGCAATTCGGGCGCGGTCCTGGACGGCGACATCGATCGCTTCCTCGAAGCGTCGCTCGCCTCCAAGCTGAAGGGAGCGGACGAGCGGGCGGCGACGGCCGAATGACCCGGCCAGGGGCCGGCTGCCGGCCGGCCCCTGGGCCCGACCCCGTCAATCAATGGCGATCGGCTCGTAGAACGACGCGCCGCGCACCGCGTTATTGCGGATGGCGCCCGACGCGACGTTGTCGGCGAAGAACACGGCGTCGAGCTTCGCCCGCTCGGCCGCCTGGGCCATCTCGGCGACGAGCTTCAACGAGCCCACGTGCTCGGCGACGCTCGACGGGTGCCGCCAGGCGTCGTTGTGGTAGCCGAACCCGATCGTGAACATCGTGAGCGTCAACTTGCGTGGGCGCGAAGGTGCCATGGATGCGGTCCTCTCCATCGAAGATCGTCGCGCGCCTCGAGGCGGGCGCGTCCTACGTCTCACGATCCAGCGGCACCCGCCCCCTGGCAATCAACGTTTCGCGGGACGGAACGGCCGGTCGGCGCT
>JAJUFW010000110.1 GCA_029263555.1 Alphaproteobacteria bacterium | reverse complement strand
CTCCGACAGGTCCAGCCCCAGGACCGAGGCGGCGCCCACTTCTCTTGCCCACCGGGCGAACCAGCCGAAGCCGCAGCCGAGATCGATGATCCGCTTCCCCGAAAGATCGGGAAGCATCGCCCGAATGGCGGGCCATTCCGGCGCCCCGGCAAGCCCGTGCACCTGCCGCGGCAGCTGGCTGTAGCCCGCGAAGAACTCGGGATTGTCGTAGATGTTCTGTGCCATCCTTCTCTCTTCATCCTGTCCCGCCCCCTTCGGGGCTGGCGACGGCCCGCCCTGGCGGCGGGAACTGGCCTATAACCTGCCATGACCACGGAATGCGCACCACGGGGCGCTTGCACGGAGGGCCGTCAACCCGGCCATGTTCCGGAGATGCTTTCTGGTCTGCGTGTCGCCGCCCGGCGTCGAGCTGCGGTGGCCCTCGATCCGGTGAGTAACCGCGAGCCGCCGACGTTCAGGGCGTGTTCATGAGCGGCCGGCGGGCCCGTTCACTCGCGCCACGCGATCGAAAGCAGCCAGTGCATGGGATACGATGGCGCCCAGCTCCTCCCGAGTGGCTCCATCACGGGCCTGAATGGCGATCCCGTGCAGGACGGTCGCGAAATAGGTCGCCAGCGACGCGGCGTCGGCGTCCGGCGGCAGGACGCCTTCCGCGATCGCCGCCTCGAACTTCAGCCGCAGCGTGTCCCGGACCGTGCGGCGCATCTCCTTCAGCTCTTCGCCGATCCGCTCGTTTCCCGGGGCGCATTGCATGGCACCCAGCGCGATCATACATCCGCGTGGCCCTGCCTCCCCGGCGGCGCAGCCGATGGCGGCACACAGCATTCCGGCCAACCCCTCCCGCACGGACGGCGCTTCCGCAAGGGCCCGCAACGTAGCCGAGCCCATCGTCCGGCCGTAATGACGGACGGCTTCCAGGTACAAGGCTTCCTTGGATCCGAAGGCGGCGTAGAGGCTGGGCGAGTTGATGCCCATCGCGGACGTGAGGTCCGTCAGCGACGAGCCTTCGAAACCATGCTTCCAGAAGACTTCCATTGCCTTCTCAAGGGCTTCCGTCCGATCGAAGGATCGAGGACGGCCGCGGGACGACATCGGACCTCCTTTTTTGTATCGATCGATATATAACACTGTTGACTGCGCCGGACAACTACGCCAGCATTTCTGTATCGATCAATACAGAAATAGGTTGGACAATGAGCATGAACGCCAATCGGGTGGCCCTGGTGACCGGCGGCAGCAGAGGGATCGGCGCTGCAATCGTGCGGCGCCTGGCAGCCGAGGGCACGGAGGTCGCCTTTACGTTCTCCGAGAGGGCCGATGCCGCAGACCGGGTCGAATCGGAAGTCCGCGAAGCCGGGGGCCGGGCCAAGGCCTACCGGGCGGATGCGGGCGACGCCGCCGCGATTCAGGATGTCGTCGGGAA
Source organism: Alphaproteobacteria bacterium (assembly GCA_029263555.1). Classification (GTDB taxonomy): domain Bacteria; phylum Pseudomonadota; class Alphaproteobacteria; order DSM-16000; family Inquilinaceae; genus JAJUFW01. The sequence goes on along the minus strand of JAJUFW010000110.1, from coordinate 6,605 downwards.
GGTCGCTGCCGATTTCGGGCGCCTCGACATCCTCGTGGCCAATGCGGGAATCATGCTGGCCGGTCCGCCGGAGAGCGTGACCGTCGATGCCTTCGACCGGCTGATCGCCGTCAATGTACGCGGTGTCTTCTTCGCCGCCACCGCCGCCGCGCAAGCGATGGCGGAAGGAGGCCGCATCGTCGCCATCGGAAGCTGCCTCGCGGAACGCAGTGCGGGGCCCGGCACCACCGCCTACACCCTCACCAAGGCGGCACTGGTCGGCATGACGCGCGGATTGGCGCACGACTTCGCGCCGCGGGGCATCACCGTCAATCTGGTCCATCCCGGACCGATCGACACGGACATGAACCCGGCCAACAGCGATCACGCCAACGAACAACGGGCCAAGGTTGCCCTGCGACGCTACGGTTCGGCGGATGAGGTGGCAAGCGCCGTCGCCTATCTGACCAGCCCGGCCGCCAGGTTCGTGACCGGCGCAGCGCTTGCGGTCGACGGCGGCTTCGCGGCCTGACCGAGCTCCCGCACTTTCCGGCAATCGGACGAAGCGACCCGAGGGGCTTGTCCCCCCAAGCGCTCGCCCTCCCCTCGTGCCGGCAACGGCCAGAGGGTCCCCCGCAACCGGACCCTCTGCGCCATTTCCTGAAGGGTTTCCGCAATGTCTCAGTTGAATGAAGCCGACGGACCGGCGGCATCGCAGGCGCCGGAACGGCCCGCCTGGGCCGCCGTCCTTGCCATGGCACTTGGCGTCTTCGGCCTCGTAACGGCGGAGTTCCTGCCCGCCAGCCTGCTGACGTCCATGGCGGCGGACCTCGACATCTCCGAGGGAGCGGCCGGACAGGCGGTAACCGCAACGGCCGTCATCGGCATGGCGACCAGCCTCCTGATCTCGGCCGCCACAAGGCGGGTCGATCGCCGGACGGTGCTCCTCGCCTTCTCGGTCCTGCTGATCTTCTCGAACGTCCTGGTGGCCATGGCTCCCGACCTGCCGCTCCTGCTGCTGGGACGCGTGCTTCTCGGCATCGCGCTCGGCGGGTTCTGGACCATGTCGGCCGCCGTGACCATGCGCCTCGTACCGGAGGCGCAGGTGCCCCAGGCCTTGTCAATAACCTTCAGCGGCGTGGCCGCCGCCACCATCCTGGCCGCACCGGTCGGCAGCTTCCTTGGCGACATCATCGGATGGCGTAACGTCTTTCTGATCGCAGCCGTCCTGGGCGCCGTGACGCTGATCGTGCAGCTAGCGACGCTGCCCCGCATGGCACCGACCGGATCGACACGCCTGCGCACCCTGGCCGACGTTCTGGCGCGTCCCGGCGTCGGGCTTGGCATGGGTGCAGCAATGCTGGTCTTCACGGGTCATTTCGCCTTCTTCACCTATATCCGTCCTTTCCTGGAGACGGTGACCGGCGTCGGGACAAGCACCGTGTCGGCCGTCCTTCTGGGATTCGGGATCGCCAACTTCCTGGGCACACTCCTTGCCGGGCGGCTGTTGAAGCGCAGCCTGAGGGTGACGCTCGTCGCCATGCCGCTGTCGATGGGCGCGCTCGGGGTCGGCCTCGTCCTCCTCGGCAGCGTGCCGATGGCGGCCGCGCTCATGATCGCGGCTTGGGGCCTGGCGTTCGGCGCCGTGCCGGTCGCCTGGTCGACCTGGCTTACCCGGACCGTTCCCGACCAGGCGGAAAGCGCGGGCGGCCTGCTGGTGGCCGCGATCAATCTGGCGATCGCGATGGGGGCAGCCGCAGGGGGCGGAATGCTGGACCTCAGCGGCGTCACCGGAGTCTTTGCCGGCAGCAGCGCCATTCTTCTGGCCGCCGCATCGATGATCCTGATCGGCATCCGCTCGCGCGCGGCGGCGGCCATCGCCTGACTTCGTCCTGCCCCGATCCCGGGGAAGAGATCACCCCTTCATGCTTCAGACACTCTCCGGCAGCCGGCGCCACGGCATCTTCCCCGATGCGGCAGCAGGCGTCAGGCTGCCGGCGATGCTCCGGGTATGCGGAACAACTATTCCAAAGCCGGGTTCTGCGAGGCACATCGCAAGGGAGCCCGCGCATGCTGGCAGCCGACTATAGGGGCCCCTACCGGGTTCGGGCAGGACATAAGGCGTTGCCGCGGATCGAACATCCGCAGGACGCGATCGTCCGCGTGACGCGTTCCTGCATCTGCGGTTCCGACCTGCATCTCTATCGCGGGCTGGTTCCCGACACGCGGGTGGGAATGACGTTCGGTCACGAATTCTGCGGCATCGTGGAAGAGGTCGGGCCCGAGGTCGAGGCCCTGAAGCCGGGCGACCATGTGCTCGTGCCGTTCAACATCGCCTGCGGCCGGTGCCACTTCTGCCGGCAGGGGCTATTCGGCAACTGTCACGAAGCGAATGCGGAGGCGACCGCGGCTGGCGGCATCTACGGATATTCGCATACGGCGGGTGGGTATGACGGCGGGCAGGCCGAATTCGCGCGCGTTCCCTATGCGGATGTGGGTCCGACCCTGATCCCCGACTGGATGGATCCCGACGATGCGGTGCTGCTGACGGACGTGGTGCCGACCGGCTACCAGGCGGCCGAGATGGGCGGCATCCAGAAAGGCGACACGGTGGTCGTGTTCGGCGCCGGCCCCGTCGGCATCATGGCCGCGCGCTGCGCCTGGCTGTTCGGCGCGGGCCGCGTCATCGTCATCGACCATGTCCACTACCGGCTTGAATTCGCCCAAGCGTACTGCCCGGCGGAGGTCTACGATTTCCGCGAGATCGAGGACATGGCGGTGTTCATCAAGAGGCAGACGGATTCGATCGGCGCCGATGTCTGCATCGACGCGGTGGGCGCCGATGCCGTCGGCAGTGCACTGCACAGCCTGCTGGGCAAGCGGCTGAAGCTCGAGGCGGGATCCGCGATCGCGCTGCACTGGGCGATCAATTCGGTGAGGAAGGGCGGGATCGTCTCGATCGTCGGCGTCTACGGCCCGACCGGCAATGTGGTTCCGATCGGCAATGTCCTGAACAAGGGGATCACGATCCGCGCCAACCAGGCGTCGGTCAAACGCCTTCTGCCGCGGCTTATCGACCATGTGCGGGCCGGGAACATCGATCCCAAGGCGCTGATCACGCACCGGATGGCGCTGGACGAGGTGTCGGACGGCTATCGCATCTTCGCCGCCAAGCTCGACGGCTGCATCAAGCCCGTTCTTTATCCGAACGGCGGACAATAGGGCGAGGCGGCCATGGCATCGTTCCTCACGAAACCGCAGACCGTAGACCCCGCCACCGTCAAGGGCTGGGGCGTCGATGCCGATCCACGCAACGACCCGACCTATCCCTATCGGGTCCGGTCCGATGGCGAGGCCCGCGGCATGACCTGGGACCGGCCGTCGCTTCAGAAGCCCCGGGTGGAAGTGCTCCGGTCCGTCGAGCACAATCGGCTGCCGGCCGTACTCGGCACCTCCGTGCCGCCCCGCGGCGCCAGCGGCGCGATCCGGAGAGGCGCCTTCCGCTACAGTGAATCGGACTGGCGACATTGGCTGATGCTGCTTGCGGCCGACCGGGCCGACATGGTGGAGGGACTTCTCGACGACCTCGCCCGTGGACGGCTTCCCAACATCCCTGCCGAAATGGGCGTCCGCGCGGAATGGCGGCACAATAGAGCGGGGCTGATCCGGAAGGCCGCCGTGGTCGCCGTCGTGTCCGCCGCCGCCATCCTGCTTCTCAGACGCCGCCGACGATACCGTCGGCAGGACCGCGAGCACGCGGTTCGCGCATGGCCGGAAGCGTCGATGCAGGACGGCCGTCGTTCCTGATGCTCTACCTCGACACGTCGCTGATCGTGGCGGCGCTCTCGACCGAAGCGGCCACCACCGACGTGCAGCATGGGCTGGCAGAACAGAAACGGGCGCAGTTCCTGATCAGCAACTGGACGATCACCGAATTTCCGTCCTGTAGATCAGGCTACGGATTGGCCAGCTGACGGTCGCGCATCGCGGCCCATACTCCCAGCCTTGAGGCCAAAGTCCGGCCCCCGTCCGCCGGACAGATCCATTTCGACCGGGCATCGGCGGCCAGCCTCTTTCTGCGGCGCCCGAAAGCGGGCATAGTCCGCCCAGCGGATGGAGGTGCCGAATGGCCGACCTGATCCTCACCACCTTCGACTGGGTTCCGCAGATGCCGCGGGGCTATGTGCGCGACATACGCGTGCGCTGGGCCCTGGAAGAGGCCGGGCTGCCCTATCGCGTCGAAAGCGTCCCCTTTCGCACCCGCTCTCCTGAGCATTTCTCGCACCAGCCCTTCGGGCAGGTGCCGTGGCTGATCGACGGAGACCTTTCGATCTTCGAGAGCGGCGCGATCCTGCTTCATCTGGGCACGCTCAGCGACGCGCTGCTGCCTGCCGATCCGCGCGCCTGCAGCAAGGCGACGGAATGGCTGTTCGCGGCGCTCAACTCCGTCGAGATGGCGAGCCTGCCCTGGGCCCTTCTGGCGTTCTCCGGCGATACCGACGATACGCCCGCCTGGAAGTTCCTGGACGGGTTCCTCGAGATCCGGCTCCAGCGGCTGGAGCCGGTGCTGGCAGGATGCGAATGGCTGGCGGGGACCTTCTCGGTCGCCGACATCGCCATGGCGGATGCGCTGCGCGTCGTCGACCGGTTCGACAAGCTGGCCGCCTATCCCGCCTGTCGCGACTATGTCGCGCGCGCCACGGCCCGCCCGCCCTTCCAGAAGGCGCATGCGGACCAGATGGCGCATTTCGCTGCGGCGGACTGAGTTCCCCCGGGGTCGCCAAGCGGCCTTGCGCCGCCGCCTGTCCGGACTGTCGGGCCGCAAAAGAAAACGCCCGGCCCCTGTGCCGGGCCGGGCGCAACGGACCGCATGGGCGACAAGGATGCTCAGACGGCTTCCTTCATCCGCGCCGCCTCGGGGTCGTAGACCTTCCCGAAGCGATTGCTCAGGAAGTCCGTCAGGGCGATCTCCTCCTGACGGACGAAGCCCTTCTGCGGCAGCGTGCCATCGGCCAGAAGATCGAGCACCGCGCAAATGCCGGCGGCGGTGGTGATCTGGATGGCGCTCATCTTCCGGCCCGCCACGACCCCGGCATAGACCTTGTTGGCATAGGTCTCCTGCAGGTACCGGCCGTCCTTCCAGCCGCAAACGGTCACGAAAATCACGACGACATCCTGCATCGTGGCCGGCAGAGCGTTCTCGAACAGGTCCTTGAGGACATCACGGCGGTTCTTGAGGTTCAGGTCGTTCAGAAGCGCCTTGATGATGGCCTGGTGGCCCGGATAGCGGATCGTGCGATAGTTCATCGTCCGCACCCGGCCTTCAAGCGTCTTGGCCAACGTGCCCAGACCACCAGACGTGTTGAATGCCTCGTAAGTCACGCCGTCGAGGGAGAACTCTTCGCGCTCTTCCATCGCAGGCACGGTCACCAGCTTGCCTTCGACGATCGCTTCGCAGGACTCGATATACTCGTTGATCAGCCCGTCGGTGCTCCAGGTAAGATTGTAGTTAAGCGCGTTCGAGGGATATTGCGGCAGGGCACCAACTCGCATGCGAACGCTATCGAGGCTATCGAAACGCTTCGCGAGATCATTGGCGACAATCGAGATGAAGCCCGGCGCGAGGCCACATTGTGGGATGAAAGCAGTGCCGGCCGTGCGTGCCAGTTCTTCCACTTTCTTGGTCGTCGCGACATCCTCGGTGAGGTCCAGATAATGAACGCCGGCCTTAAGAGCGGCTTCGGCGACCTTACCCGTCAGATTGAACGGAGCGGCGGACAGAACTGCAAATTTACCGGTCAGGACATCAACGAGCGCGTTTCCGTCAGCGATATCGACAGTTGCAACTGTGATGGCCGGATGCCGGTCGATCTTGGCCAGTAGCTGTTGATCCCGGTCCGCGACGACAACTCGGTAGTCATCGGTTGCCGCCAGCATCAGAGCAATCGCTGCGCCAATCTTGCCAGCCCCGATTACCACTACTTCCTTCATGCTATCCCCCGGAATGTTTATAGAATACCTATTAATGTATCGCGGAAGCGGTCGGATCGCAGCGACATAACGCGCATTCCGCTCTATAAATATGGGCAAAACGACGAAGCTATTCTACAAAATGCAAGGTGACGCATGCGGATTTCGGAAAAGGACAGGGAACTGCTGGCACTGCTGGGCGAGAACGCCAGGACGCCGGTGGCCACATTGGCGAGGAAGCTCGCGCTATCAAGGACGACGGTGCAGGCTCGCCTGGAGCGCCTTGAACGAGACGGCGTAATCACCGGCTACGGCGTGAGGCTATCCGACGACTACACAGCGAGCCTAATCCGGGCTCATATCCTCATCACCATCGCGCCAAAGGCACTTTCCAAAGTAGCCGCCTCACTTGAGAAGGTGAAGGCCGTAACCGCACTTCATTCGGTGAGCGGCTCCTTCGATCTGATCGCCATCATCATGGCCCCATCGATCGGGGAGCTCGACCAACTGATCGATGACATCGGAACGATCGCAGGCGTCGAACGGACGCTATCCTCGATCATTCTTTCCACCCGGATCTCCCGCTAGGCGGCAACAAGGCCGGTCATGTCCTACCCCAATTCTGGTTGGCTGCCGGGCGCCACAGGATCGCGGTG
>JAJUFW010000373.1 GCA_029263555.1 Alphaproteobacteria bacterium | reverse complement strand
CGATCCTGTGCTTCACGGCGGAAGAGGCCTGGCTGACCCGCAATGGCGATGCGGCGGGCAGTGTCCACGAACGGCTCTTCCCCGTCGTTCCGCCGGGCTGGCGGGACGATGCGCTCGCCGCCAAATGGGCCAAGATCCGTCAGGTCCGCCGGGTCGTTACCGGGGCGCTGGAGGTGATGCGGGCCGAAAAGCAGATCGGATCCTCGCTCCAGGCCCATCCGACCGTCTATGTGACGGCGGACCTGAAGGCGGCGGTCGACAGCGTCGCCTTCGACGACGTCGTGATCGCTTCGGCCGTGACGGTCGTGGAGGGCGAGGGTCCGGCGGACGCCTTCCGGCTGCCCGAGGTGGAAGGCGTGGCCGTCGTGCCCGGCCTGGCCGAAGGAGAGAAATGCCAGCGCTGCTGGAAGGTCCTGCCCGATGTCGGCAGCCACCACGATCACCCGGGCGTCTGCGGGCGCTGCGCAGAGGTGGTGGAGAGCCTGCCGTGATGCGCTTCGGCCTCGCCGTGGCGGCGGTTCTGCTGGTCGCCGACCAGATCACCAAATGGGTGATCCTGGAAGTGGTCATGCAGCCGCCGCGGGTAATCGAGGTTACGCCGTTCTTCAATCTGGTCATGGTCTGGAACCGGGGCGTGAGCTTCGGGCTGTTCGCGCATGAGGCGGAGACGGTCCGCTGGGTGCTGACAGGGGTCGCGCTCGGCATCACGGCGCTGATGCTGGCCTGGCTGAAGCGGGCCGAGCGCGGTTTCGTCGCGCTCGCGCTCGGGCTCGTCATCGGCGGGGCGGTCGGCAACGTCGTCGACCGGCTTCATCTGGGCGCGGTTGCGGACTTTCTAGATTTCCATCTGATGGGCTACCATTGGCCCGCATTCAACATTGCCGACGCAGGCATTACGGTCGGCGTCGCGCTGCTCATCGTCGACGGCCTGTTCGGTCGGCGGGGCGCCGAACAGGCCGTCAAATGAAAGACGTGTGGGGACATTGATGATCAAGCGTGTCGGACCGTTCAGCGCCGTTCTGTTAGGTGCCTTCGTGCTGACGGGGTGTGGGAATACCGCAAAGATCTTCGGGCTGGAGCGGAACCGTCCCGACGAGTTCGCCGTCGTCTCGCGGGCGCCGCTCAGCATGCCACCCGAATATCGGCTCCGCCCGCCCCAGCCCGGCGCGCCGCGGCCGCAGGAAGGGACGGCGCCGCAACGGGCCGCGTCGGTTGTGTTCGGCAACAGTCAGGTCGCGACGGGGGCCGGCGGCGTGGTCGCGGGCGGCAACATCAGCCAGGGCGAAGGGGCGCTTCTCGCCCATGCCGGTGCGGGCAGCGCCGATCCCAACATCCGCCAGGTCGTGAACCAGGAGGCGACCGACCTCCTGGTGGCGGAACGGAGCTTCATCGACCGGCTTCTCTTCTGGCGCGAGCCCGAAGACCCGGCCGTTCTCGTCGACCCGGCGGCGGAGGCGCGCCGTCTCCAGACCAATGCGGCCCTGGGCGAACCCCTGAACGAGGGCGAGGTGCCGCTGATTGAGCGTCGCCGCCGCGCCCCGCTGGAAGGTATCTTCGACTTCTAAGGTCATCTCCTCCCCGCCCCGTCTCGCGCTCGTCGGATTCGGGGCGGGTTGGCCGGATGCCGTTGGCATCCGGCGGCCCGCCGAACCGGACGGGAACATGGGGGCATTCTGGTTTGCTTTGGGGGAGGACCGCCACCACCTCAGGGCCATCGGTTGCTGACGAGAAGGTAGGATCCTGCCGCCCGTGTCCCATCTCATCCAGGCATTTCGTGCCATGGCCGTCGCGGCGTCGCTGGCGCTCGCGGCCGTTCCTGCCGACGCCCAGGTCTTCGATCCGGAGACCTTCACGCTCGCGAACGGCATGCAGGTCGTCGTGGTGACCAACCGGTCCGCGCCGGTCGTGAGCCACATGGTCTGGTACAGGGTTGGCGCAGCGGACGAGCCGCCGGGCCGATCCGGGATCGCCCATTTTCTCGAGCACCTGATGTTCCGCGGGACGGAGAAGGTGCCGGACGGCCAGTTCTCCTCCATCGTCAGCCGCCAGGGCGGGGAGGATAATGCCTTTACCAGTTGGGACTACACGGCCTATTTCCAGAACATCGCCGTCGACCGCCTGCCGATCGTGATGGAGTTGGAAGCGGACCGGATGCAGAACCTGGTCCTCGACGAGGAGATCGTCCGGACCGAACGCGCCGTTGTGCTGGAGGAACGCTCGCAGCGCACCGACAACAATCCCGCGGCGCGGCTGAGCGAGCAGATGTTCGCCGCCCTCTTCCAGAACCATCCCTACGGCACGCCCATCATCGGCTGGGCACACGAGACGGCGCAGCTCACGCTGGAGGACGCCCGGTCCTTCTATCGCCGCTGGTATGCCCCGAACAACGCGGTGCTCGTGGTCTCGGGGGACATCGACGCGGAGACGCTTCGCCCGCTGGCCGAAGAGACCTACGGGCTCGTCCCGCCCAATCCCGACGTCCCCGAAAAGCGCGTCCGGCCGCTGGAGCCGGACCGCGCCGCGCCCCGCCGCGTCGTGCTCAGGGACGCGGGGGTCCAGCAGCCCTCCTGGCGCCGCTACTATCTGGCGCCGAGCTATGCCCGGGACCCGGAGGGGCACGCCTATGCGCTTCAGGTGCTGAGCGAGATTCTGGGCGGCGGCTCGACGGGGCGTCTCTATCGTTCGTTGGTGGTGGACCGGCAGCTCGCGGTCAGTGCCGGCAGCGGCTATTCCGGCGACAACCTGGATTACAGCCCCTTCATGGTCTCGATCGTCCCGGCCGCCGGCGTCGACCCGCAAGCGGTCGAGGACGCCTTCGAGGCCGAGATCGCGAAGCTGGTCGAGGAAGGCGTGACGGAGGAGGAGGTCGAAAGCGCGAAGCAGCGGCTGGTGATTGCCGCCGATTATGCCCGCGACAGCCTGCAGGGTCCTGCCCGGACCTTCGGGGCGGCGCTCACCACGGGCCAGACGATCCAGGATGTGGAGGACTGGCCGAACCGGATCGCGGCGGTCACGGCCGCCGAGGTCGATGCGGCGGCCCGGGCCGTGCTGGACGCGAACATGTCGGTGACGGGCCTCCTGCTGCCGGCGGCCGCGCCGGGCGCCCGCCAGGAGGCCGCAAGGCCGGAACAGGAAGCCCCAGCCGAGGTGATCCAATGAGGACCCGTTCGCCAGTCGCCCTCGCCGGCGTGGCCGGGATCGTGCTTGCCGCCCTGACGCCGGCGTCGGCCGGGGCCGTCGAGGTGCAGCGGGTGGTCAGCCCTGGCGGTATCGAGGCCTGGCTGGTCCAGACGGACGTCGCGCCCGTGATCTCGATCGATTTCGCCTTCGACGGCGGCATCACGACGGATCCCGAGGGCAAGGAGGGGCGGGCGAATCTGGTGTCCACCCTGCTCGACGAAGGGGCGGGCGACCTGGACAGCGCGGAGTTCCAGAAGCGCCTGGCCAATGCGGCGATCGGGCTCGACTTCACGGCCGGGGTCGACGCCTTCTACGGCAGCCTGCAGACGACGGTGCGCTATGCGGACGAGGCGTTCGGGCTGCTGCGGCTCGCGCTCACTGAGCCGCGCTTCGACGACGAGGCGATCGCCCGCATGAAGGCCGCCGTCGCGGCCGATATCCGGCGAACGGTCGACCGGCCGGACTGGCTTGCTCGCCGGGCCTTCTATGACGCAGCCTTTCCGGGTCACCCCTATGCGCGGCCGTCCCGCGGCACGATCCCGAGCTTGGAGGCCATCGCCGCGGACGATCTGCGCGCGTTCGTCCGCGGCCGGTTCGCCCGGGACAACCTGACCATCGGCGTCGCCGGCGACATCTCGGCCGAGGAGCTGG
>JAJUFW010000009.1 GCA_029263555.1 Alphaproteobacteria bacterium | reverse complement strand
CGAGATTCGTGGTCAGGCCTATATTCGGGGTCCAGCCGCCGGCGATGGCAAGGAGGTCGGCCTCTATGCGAGCCCGGCGTCCGTTGGCGTCGATCAGGTCGAAAGCCTTCACGCCGCGGCCGCCATGGACGTCGGAAACTTTCGCGCCCAGGTAGACCCGGGCGCCGGCCCTCTCGGCCGCCTTGATGAAGGCGGCGGGCGCTTCCGGGCGGGCGTCGAGCACGGCTTCGACCGGGATGCCCGCGGCGGCAAGGGCCTCGACCGTCCGCCACCCGTCGTCGCCGGTCGTGAAGACCGCGGCGCGCCGGCCTGGGGTCGCGCCGAAGCGGCCCACATAGGTCCGCACGGCGGAGGCCAGCATCACGCCGGGCCGGTCGTTCCCGCCGAAGACGATCGGGCGTTCCACGGCGCCCGTGGCTAGAACCGCCGAGCGGGCGACGATCTTCCACAGGCGCTGGCGGGGCTGATGGGGGGGCGGGACCGGCATGTGGTCGCCGACGCGTTCGATCGCCCCGTAGGTCCCGCCGTCATAGACGCCGAAGACGGCGGTACGCCGCATGATCCGGACGTCGGGCAGGGCGGCAAGCTCCGCTTCGACCGCGCGCGCCCATTCGGCGCCTGGCCGGCCCGAAACCTCCTGCCGTTCGGAATTGAGCCGGCCGCCCAGGATGAAGTCCTCGTCGCACAGGATGACGCGGGCGCCCGCCCGGCCGGCCGTCAGCGCTGCCATCAGCCCGGCGGGGCCGCCGCCGATGACCAGCACGTCGCAGAACGCGTGCGCCTTCTCGTAGCGGTCCGGGTCTGGTTCGGTGCTGGCCCGGCCGAGCCCGGCGGCGCGCCGGATCAGGGGCTCGTACACCCGCTCCCAGAAGGCGGCCGGCCACATGAAGGTCTTGTAGTAGAAGCCGGCGACGAACAGCGGCGAGAGCACGGAATTGATCGCGCTGACGTCGAAGGCGAGGGAGGGCCAGCGGTTCTGGCTCGCCGCCTCGAGCCCGTCATAGAGCTCGACCGTCGTGGCCTTGGTGTTCGGTTCGCGGCGGGCCCCGGTGCCGATCTCGACCAAGCCGTTCGGCTCTTCCGGGCCCGCGGCGAGCAGGCCGCGAGGCCGGTGATACTTGAACGAGCGACCGACCAGGCGCACCCCGTTCGCGACGAGGGCCGAGGCCAGCGTGTCGCCGCGATAGCCCTGGTAGGTCTTGCCGTCGAAGCGGAAGCCGACCGGGGCGTTGCGGTCGATCAGGCCGCCTTGGGCAAGCCGGTTCGGCTGCGGGATCCGGTCGGGCTTCATTGGGCGGCCTCCTCATGGGCGAAGGCGACCGACCGGATCTCATGGGTGCGCGTGTCGCGCTCGACGACCAGCCAGCCATGGCAGCCTGCTCCGTGATACCAGTATTCCCGGTGTGGGCCGGCTGGATTGTCGCGAAGGTAGACGTAATCGTGGAACTGTTCGGCGGCATCGGCAACGGACGGATCCGGCCGCGTTCCGTTCGCGTCGCCGAGATAGGTGAATTCGTGCACGTCACGCTCGCCGCAGAACGGGCATCGTATGCGCATGTTCAGAAGCCTTAATGGAGATTGGGCTGGGCGCCCTGGCCCTTCTCGTCGATGAGATGGCCGGTGGCGAAACGGTCGAGCCGGAAGGCGGCGCCCGCCGGATGGGGCACGTCGTGCGCGATCAGATGGGCGAAGCACCAGCCGGACGCCGGCGTCGCCTTGAAGCCGCCATAGCACCATCCGGCGTTGAGGTAGAGGCCGTCGACCGGCGTCCGATCGATGATCGGGGAGCCGTCCATGGACATGTCCATAATGCCGCCCCAGCTCCGCAGCAGGCGCACGCGGCCGATCATGGGCATCAGCGCCATGCCGCCCTCGCAGACATCCTCCACCGTCGGCAGGTTGCCGCGCTGGGCGTAGCTGTTGTAGCCGTCGATGTCGCCGCCGAAGACAAGGCCGCCCTTGTCCGACTGGCTGATGTAGAAATGTCCCGCCCCGAAGGTGACGACGCCCGGAAGCAGCGGCTTGAGCCCTTCCGAGACGAACGCCTGCAGGACGTGGCTTTCGATCGGAAGGCGCAGGCCGGCCATCGCGGCGACGCGCGACGAATTTCCGGCGACGGCAAGCGCGATCTTCCGTGCCCGGATCGTGCCGCGCGTCGTCTCGACGGCCACGGCCCTGCCGTTCTCGATGCGAAAGCCGGTGACTTCGCAGTTCTGGACGATGTCTACGCCGCGGTCGCTCGCGCCGCGCGCATAGCCCCAGGCCACGGCGTCGTGCCGCACCGTGCCGCCGCGCGGCTGCAGCAGGCCGCCCTGGATCGGGAACCGCGCATCGTCGAAGTTGAGGAAGGGCAGCATCTTCCGCACGGCATCGCGGTCGAGCAGCTCGGCATCGACGCCGTGAAGCCGCATCGCATTGCCGCGCCGGGCAAAGGCATCCCGCTGGGCGTCCGAATGGAACAGGTTCAGGACCCCGCGCTGGCTCACCATCGCGTTGTAGTTGAGGTCCTGCTCCAGCCCCTCCCACAGCTTCATCGACAGCTCGTAGAACGGGATGTTGCCGGGCAGTAGATAGTTCGAGCGGATGATCGTGGTGTTCCGCCCGACATTGCCGGACCCGATCCAGCCCTTCTCCAGCACGGCGACGTTCGTGATCCCGTGCTCCTTGGCAAGATAGTAGGCGGTGGCGAGGCCGTGGCCGCCGCCACCCACGATGACGACGTCATAGGCTTCCCGCGGGCTCGCGTCGCGCCAGGCGGGCTTCCAGCCCTTGTGGCCGGTGAGCGCGTTCGCGGCGAGACTGAAGATCGAATACTTCATGATGGTTCAGATTCGCGCCCGATTGCGAGCGCTCGAGAGACTTGATCGGCATCATCATTTCCGTATACGACGGCTCTCGTTATGCCTCAGAGCGATATTAAATTGCCTCAGAACGACGTTCGGCGCGAAACGGCCTCAATTCCCGGCCGATCGCCGCAGGTCGTCGGCTTCCTTCTGGTGCCCGGCTTCGCGCTCATGTCCTACGCGTCGGCGATCGAGCCGTTGCGAGCGGCGAACCGGCTTGCCGGGCGGGAACTCTATGCGTGGCGCCACGTCTCCGTCGACGGCGCGGCCGTGCAAGCCTCCAACGGTCTCGGCATCCTGGCCGACCATCGGATCGGCGACGACGTGTATCTCGACGCGCTCTTCGTGTGCGCCGGCGGCAATCCCGCGCTTTTCGACCATCAGCCGACGCTCGCGTGGCTGCGCCGTCTGGCGCAAAGGGGCGTGAAGATCGGCGGCGTTTCCGGCGGCCCCTACATTCTCGCGCGGGCGGGCCTCCTGCACGGATACCGCTGCACCATCCACTGGGAGCATGTTCCGGCCTTCGTCGAGGAGTTCCCCGACCTCGAACTCACCCGCACGCTCTACGAGATCGACCGCGACCGTCTGACCTGTGCGGGCGGGATCGCGGCGCTAGACATGATGCATGTCCTCATCGAGCGCGCGCATGGACATGATCTCGCCGCGCAGGTCAGCGAATGGTTCCTGCAGACCGAGACCAGGCTGGGCAGCGGGCCGCAACGGATGAGCCTCCGCGAGCGCTACGGCGTCGCGAGCCCGCGTCTCCTGACCGCGCTGGCCTATATGGAGATGCATCGGGAAGAACCCGTCAGCCGGGACGAGCTCGCTTCCGCGGCCGGCGTCTCGGTGCGCCAGCTCGAACGGCTGTTCGCCGACCATCTGGGGACGACGATCGGCGATCATTATCTCCGGCTAAGGCTCAAGCGGGCGCAGTCACTGCTGCGCGAAACGACCCTGCCGGTCATCGAGGTCGCCGTCGCCTGCGGCTTCGTCAGCGCCAGCCATTTCTCCCGCGCCTACAAGAGCCGGTATGGCCGCTCCCCGAAGGCGGAGCGGACATCGGTGGCCCGCAGCGGGGCCGTCGGCCGCCGGCCGGATTGACCTTGCCCCGGATACCGGGACGCGGGACGCTTTCAGCTCGCCGTCTGGAGCAGTCGGCCGAGTTCGGCGTGGATGAAATCGGGATCGGCGTCGCGAATGGTGGGCAGCCGGAACTGGGCCAGGCGGACATCGTCATGGTCCAGGGTGGCGGTGACGAGCGCCGGCAGGTTTCCGGCCCGTGCGATCTCGCGCCCGAAAGGGTTGACGATGCGCGAGCCGCCCCAGAAACGAAGCCCGCCGCGCGTTCCGCAGTGGTTCGTCATGACGATGGGCAGGCCGTAGGTGAGTGCGATGTGCCGGACCGTCACGTCCCAGCCGCCCGGATTGTCGAAATCGCCCCCGACCGCGTCGAGCGCGGAGGCGACGGGGACGAGAAGCAGACTCGCCCCCTTGAGCGCGGCAAGCCACGGGATCGCAGGGTTCCAGGCATCGGCGCAGATCAGGGTGGAGGTGACCCAGGGCGCCTTGAGGTTCACGGTCTCTATCGCCCGGCCGGGCGTGTAATGCTTTCCCTCCTGAAGCTCCCCGTAGGTCGGGAGATTGACCTTCCGGTGGATGTGCAGCACCCGGCCGCTGCCGACGATGGCCTGTGAGTTCCGGCAGGATCCGTCGTCCGTCGCCTCGATGAAGCCGAAGGAGACGAGCATGTCTCCGGCGGCTTCGGCGATCTCGGCCAGCTCGGGTGCGTCAGCCGTCCGGGCGAGCGTGCCCAGATCCGGCGTCGAGAGATAATCGGTCAGCGACAGTTCGGGGAAGAGAAGGAGATCGACGCCCTTACCGCGGGCTTCGTCGATCGTTCGCAGATGAACGGCCAGATTGGCGGCGACGTCGCCGGGGCGGCATTCGATCTGCGCGGCGGCGACCTTGAGCATGGGCATCGGCGTGAACCCGGAAGAAGCGGAGGGGGCGTTTCCGCCCCCTCCGTTCGGTTTCCTAGATCAGGTTGTGGGACTTGAGGAAGTTCGACGCGACCTCCTCGATCGCCTTCTGGTCGACATCGACCTCGGCGTTCAGCCGGGCCATCACATTGTCGTCCAGAAGAGCCGAAAGCGCGTTCAGATGTTCGGCAAGCTCCGGATGCTGGTCCAGCGTTTCCTTGCGGATGACCGGCGCCAGCGCGTAGTTGGGGAAGTAGCCCTTATCGTCCTCGAGCACGACGAAGTCGAAGGCCGGAATGCGGCCGTCGGTCGCGAAGACGAGCCCGACCTCGACCTCGCCGTCCCGGAGCGCCTGGTAGACAAGGCCGGTATCCATCCGCACGACGTTCTCACGCCCGAACTCGAAGCCATAGGTCTCCTGCATCGGCGAAAGCCCGTCGGACCGGGCGTAGAACTCGGCGTTGCAGGCGAATTTCAGCGTCTCGCCACCGTTGATCTTCGCCGCCAGGTCGGACAGGGTCTTGATGCCCTGCGCCTCGGAGTCGGCCCTGCGCATCGCAAGCCCGTAGGTGTTGTTGGCCTTCGACGGCTCAAGCCAGACGAGACCCTTCTCGGCGTCGAGTTCCTTCACCCGCTGATAGGTCGCCTCGGCGTCCAGCCGTTCCTCCACCTTGTTGTAGGTGATGAGCGACGTCCCGGTGTATTCCCAATAGACGTCGATCTGGCCCGCTTCCTGTGCCTGGCGAAGAGGCGCGCTGCCCAGGCCCGCGCGCTTGTCGACGGTGAAGCCCTTGGCCGAGAGAAGCTGCGCGGTCATCTCGGCCATCAGCTGCTGTTCGGTGAAGTTCTTACCGCCGACTACGACGGTCTGGGCGGAAGCCGCGGCGGCGCCGAGCGTCAGTGCCGCTGCGGCAATGAGGCCGAGCAATTTGGGCTTGAGCATGTGGAGTCCTCTTCTGTTCAACTTGGGTTGTTCGATCCCCTGTCAGCGCAGAGGGTTCACGCCTCGCGGCACGAGCCAGTACTGACCGCGGCCGACCGCGAAATCGACGAGAATGGCGAGCAGGGCGGTCGGGATCGCGCCGGCGAGAAGCATTCCCGTTTCCATCAGGTCGATCCCGGTGAAGATCAGTTCCCCGAGCCCGCCGCCCCCGATCAGGAAGGCGAGCGGCGCGGTTCCGACGTTGATCGCCAGGGCCGTCCTAATGCCGGCGAGGATGACGAAGGCCGCGTTCGGCAACTCGACCTCGACCAGGATCTGGCGCGGAGTCATCCCCATGCCCTGCGCGGCCTCTATCAGGTGCCGCGGCACGGATTGCAGACCGGCGATCGTATTCAGCAGGATCGGCAGCAGCGTTAGCACGAACAGGCCGAAGACCGCCGGCGGCGCACCGATGCCCAGAAACGACATCGCGAGCGCCAGAATGGCCAGCGTCGGGATGGTCGTGCCGAGATTGACGACCTGGGTCACCACGTTCGCGAACCGGGCGAACTGCCTGCGGGTCAACAGGACCCCGAGAGGGATGGCGACAAGAATGGCCAGCCCGCCGGAGATCGCGACCAGCCAGAGATGCTGGCGGGAAAGATAGACGATGTCGTCGAAGTGCCTCAGGATGGAGGACAGGAGGCCTGAGGACTGGCAATAGGCACCCGCCGCGAAGGCGGCTGCGAGCGCCACCCACCGAAGAGCGGACCGGGATCCCGAACGGTCCATGTCATCGATCCCGGTAGGTCGCGCCAAGCGCGTGGGTGATGCCGCGCTGCGTGATGTAGCCCTTGTAGAAGCCGTCGTCGTCGACGCAGGCAAGCCAGCTGACGTCGTGGGCGAACATCGTGGAAATCGCCGTGCGCAGGTCCTCGTTCACATTGACCGTGGCCGGAAGCTTCTCGTGGTTCTCGGCGACCAGGCCCTTCTTGTCCCGCGCCATGTCCAGCGTCACGAAGCCGCGCGCCCGACCCCGCGGGCCCACCATCACGATCGAGATGTGGCCCTTGTCCTTCATCATCGACACGGCCGTCTCCAGCGTGTCCTCGGCCCGGACGCGGGGCGGGTCCGCCATCATCACCTCGTGGACCTTGATCAGCCGGAGGCGCTTCAGGGTCCGGTCGCTGCCGACGAAATCGCTGACGAAGGTGTTCGCGGGATGCGCCAGGATGTGGTCGGGGGTGTCGTACTGGACGAGACGGCCGTTGCGGAAGATCGCGATCCGCGTCGCCATCTTCACCGCCTCGTCGATATCGTGGCTCACGAACACGACCGTCTTCTTCAGCTCCGATTGGAGCTTCATGAATTCGTTCTGGATGATCTCGCGGTTGATCGGATCGATGGCGCCGAAGGGCTCGTCCATCAGGAGCACCGGAGGGTCCGCGGCGAGCGCCCGGACGACGCCGATGCGCTGCTGCTGGCCGCCGGAAAGCTCCTTCGGGTAGCGGCGCAGGAAGATCGCCGGGTCAAGATTGACCATCTCCAGAAGCTCCGCCGCCCGCGCGCGGGACTTTTTGCGATCCCAGCCGAGGAGGTCGGGCACCACGCAGATGTTGTCCTCGACCGTCTTGTTCGGAAACAGCCCGATCTGCTGGATGACATAGCCGATCGAACGGCGCAGCGTGACCTCGTCGACCTCGTCCGTGTCGCGGCCGTCGACATAGATCTTGCCGGATGTCGGGGCGATCAGGCGGTTGATCATCTTCATGGTCGTGGTCTTCCCGCAGCCCGAGGGGCCGAGGAGAACGCAGACCTCGCCAGCCGGAACCTCGAAGGAGACCCCGTCCACGGCGGTGAACGAATCGAAGATCTTGGTGACGTGTTCGAGGCGGATCATGAGCTGGCTCGGAGACCGGGAGAGGTAAGGGCGCGCTGCAGCGCGAGGAGTGCGCAGTCGACGACGATCGCGAGCAGGCTGACGGCAAGCGCGCCCGTCAGGAGCTGCCGGATGTCGGTCTGCGAGATGCCGCGCGAAATGAAGGTTCCAAGCCCGCCCGCGCCGATATAGGTGGCGATCGCCGCGACGGCGATATTGAGGATGATGGCGTTCCTGACCCCGTTGATGATCACCGGCAGGGCGATCGGCAGTTCGACCTCGCGCAGCCTCTGGAACGTGGTCATGCCCATGCCGCGCGCGGCCTCGCGCAAGGCGGGATCGACGTTCATGATCGCGGTGTAGGTGTTCCGGATGATCGGGAGCTGGGCATAGAGGACGAGCGCGACGACGGCCGGCACATACCCGATGCCGTGTCCGATGAGCCCGAGGATCGGGATCAGAATCCCGAAAAGCGCGATCGACGGGATGGTCATGATCGCGGCCGCGACGTAGAGCACGCGATCGGCCAGATGCTTGTTCTGGGCTATCAGTATTCCGATGGAGACACCGGTCACGATCGCAATCGATACCGCGAGACCGACCATCGAAACATGCTCAAGGGTCCGTTGCGCGATGACGGATATGTTCCCGATGATGAATTCGATCGTCTCCAAGCCCCTGCTCCGCCACATTCTTTTGTTGCGATGATTTTCGCGAAGGGGGTGGGATGCTCGCGTCGAAATTGCGACACGATGCCGCTGATTTCCGACCCTCCGCCCCTGGAGGCGGCCCGGAGGCCGACCGGTTCGGCGCACGCGCTTCCGACGGTCTCATCCCGTAGATTCGCTTGTACCAAACAGCGAAATGGGAGGTCGAGGTGAAACCGACGGAGATCGCGACGTCCAGGATCGACCGGTCGGAATAGAGCAGCAGTTCCCGCGCCCGCTCGATGCGCAGCTCCATGTAGTGGCGCACCGGCGTGGTCGAGAGATAACGGAGGAACAGGCGCTCGAGCTGCCGCGGGCTGAGGCCGACGCGACGGGCGATGTAGGGGAGCGGCAGCGGTTCCTCGATCTTCTGCCGCATGATGTCGATGGCGGCGCGCAGCTTGTCAGGAAGATGGGAGTGCGTCGCCTCCCTGCCGCCGCGCTGATCCTCGCGCTCGTCCCGGATGCGCTCGTGGTGGAACTGGTTGGCGACGCGGCGCGCGAGGTCCGGCCCGAAGCGGTCGGCGATCAGATGGAGCATCATGTCCATCGCCGCCGTCCCGCCGGAGCAGGTCAGCCGGTTCCGGTCGATCTCGTAGATCTTGCTCGTGCAGGAGATTTCCGGGAACTCTTCCAGGAAGGCTGGCCGGTTCTCCCAATGGATGGTGCAGCGGTATCCCGCAAGAAGGCCCGCCCTCGCCAGAAGATAGGTTCCCGTCGACAGCGCGCCGACATTGATGCTGCGGCGCGCGGCCTGGCGCAGGACAGAGAGATAGCGGCGCTCGTCGGCCGGCTCGATCCGCAGGCCCCCGCACACGAACAGGAAGTCTGCCTCCGCGAGCGCTTCCTCGTGATGGACGGCCGGGATGGGAATGCCGTTGGAGGCGCTGACGGGCGCGCCGTCGAGGCTCGCGAAGCGCCAGACGAACGCCTCCCGGTTCGTCAGCCGATTCAGCGACCGCAGCGGCTCGACGGCCGATGCGAGACTCATCATCGACAGGCCTGGGACGAGAAGGAAGACGAAGACTTCCGGTTTGGCGGGGTCGTGGGGCATCATCCGCCGATCATTTAACCGCGGAGACAAGGATTGGTTAGTCCTTATCTCCGCGGTGCCATGAGTCTAGCTCCAGGGGAAGGGGCTGGAGGAAACGGGATGGAGCTTTCCTTCCGCGTAGCGCGACTGCCGGAACGGCGCCAGCAGCGCGCTTTCCTCGCCCAGGATCTCCTGCGCGACGAGATCGCCGACACCCAGCATCTTGTAGCCGTGATTGGAGTCCGCGATCACGTAGCAGTTTTCGCGGAAGACATCGAAGACGGGGAATGAGTCGGGCGTGAAGCAGCCGATTCCGCCGGACTTCTCGTCATGGTAGAGGCCCGACTTGCCTTCGAACCGCTTGTGGCAGAACGCCAGCGCCGAGGTCCACATGTCCGCGAAGTCGGAGGAGGCGACGAATTCCGGGCTCTCCGGGCCGTAGGGATCGATCGCGACCTCGTCGACGGGCTTGTCGATCTTGTAGGGCATGGCCCCGCCCTGGACGCCGTTGAAGTGGAAATCCGGCTTGTAATAGATGCCCCAGAGCTGGTCGGTGATCAGCTTGCCGGTCCGGTCGGAGTAGAGCGGCGCGTCGGTGTCGACGTGCAGCACCGGCGGCATCTTGCCGTCATTCGTCTTCAGGAAGTCCGGCGGAACCTTCAGCACGCCTTCTTCCAGCTGCCAGAAGCGCCACATCGGCACGTCGTCGTAGATCTTCCCGTCCCGGCCCTTGATGGACACGGTCGTGGGCAGGTCCAGCATGCTCCAGAGATCGCGGATCCACGGGCCGGCGCCGACGACGACGTAATCGCACTCGATCCGGCCCTTGTCGGTCAGGACGGCCGAAACGGCGCTGCTGCCCTGGCCGAACTCGAAGCCGGTGACGCGAACGCCCTCGAAGATCCGTGCGCCCGCCTCGACTGCCTTGGCGGCGAGGGCCTTCATCGAGGCCATGTTGTTGGCGTAGCCGCCCCTCTTCTCGTGCAGGACCGAGGTGATCCCCTTTGCCTGCCAGTCGTCGAAGAAGGTCTTCATGTAGCGGGTGCAGTCGGCCTCGCCCTCGATGAATTCGGATTCGTAGCCGATCGCCTTCTGCTGCTCGTAGATCGAGGCGACGCCTTCGTGCATCACCTCCGGGCTGATCTGCATGTATCCGACCGGGTGGTAGTGGTAGGCTTCCGGATCGCTCTCCCAGACGGTCACGGAATGCGCCATCAGTTCGCGCATGGCGGGCTGGAAGTAGTTGTTCCGGATCACACCGCAGGCGATGCCGGAGGCGCCGGCTGCGATATGCGACTTGTCCACGACGATAATGTCCGCTTCGGACGAACGGCCTTTCGCCCGCAGGCGTTGCGCAAGGTGATAGGCCGTCGAAAGGCCGTGGATCCCGGCGCCGATCACGACATAACGGGCTTTGTTCGGAAGTGACATCGCTTACTCCGGAGCGCTGGTTCGATCGGTGACAGATGCGACGAAGCTTGCAGCGCCCGCCCGCCGGCTCAGGCCGGATTTCCGACATGGGTGTGCAAGAATGCGACGGCGGGCTTCAGGCATCCTCCCGGTCGCAAAGTGTCGGCGAGATGTCGGAAATCTGGGTGATCGCTACGCGAAACGGCCGATCATGTAGGGCAAATTTCACGAATCGAGGTCGTCATCCATGATGCAGGCCATGTTACGGGAGCGTGTGGCGGAGGCGCTCGCCCAGCATCGTCCCGGGTTCAGCTTGCCCCAGGCGCTCTATGTCGATGACGACATGCACCGCGCCGATCTCGAAGCCGTGTTCGAGACCGACTGGCTCTTCGCCTGCAACGTCGCCGAGATCAAGCAGCCCGGCGACTACATCACCCTTGAAATCGGGCCGAACTCGGTCGTCGTATTGCGCGACCGGGACGGGCAGGTGAGGGCGTTCCACAACACGTGCCGGCACCGGGGCTCCCGCATCTGCCTGGAGGAGAAGGGGCGGGCGAACCGCCTGGTCTGTCCTTACCACCAATGGGTCTACGAACTCGACGGCAAACTCCTCAACGCCCGCCAGATGCCGCAGGGCTTCGACGTCTCGCAGTATCATCTGAAGCCGGCCAAGGTCGAGGTGATCTGCGGGCTCGTCTACATTTCGATCGCCGAGGATCCGCCGTCGCTCGCCCGTTTCCGTGCGGCGATCTCGCCCTATATCGCGCCGCACCAGCCGGACCGGACGAAGGTTGCCTACCAGTGCACCATCGTCGAGGAGGCCAACTGGAAGCTGGTCATCGAGAACAACCGCGAATGCTACCACTGCGCGGGCAACCATCCCGAGCTCCTGGTGAGCCTGATCGAGTTCGCCCTTCCCGACGATCCGCGTGCCACGGCGACGTTCCAGGACATCATGGGGCGGGCCGCGGCGAAGTGGGATCGCCTCGGCCTCCCGCATCGTCCGGCCGATGGCGGGAACGAGTTCCGCTGCATCCGGCTGCCGTTCAACGAGGGGGCCGTTTCCTTCACCATGGACGGGAAGCCTGCCTGCAACAAGCTTCTCGGCGACCTGACAGAACCCGACCTGGGGTCGGTCCGGATGTTCCGGGTGCCGAACAACTGGAACCACTTCCTGGCCGACCACATCATCCATTTCCGGGTTCTGCCGCTGTCCGCCAACCGGACCGCGGTCAAGACCACATGGCTCGTGCATGAGGATGCCGTCGAAGGCGTCGACTACGATGTGAAGCGGCTTACGGAGGTGTGGATCGCGACCAACGATCAGGATCGCCGCCTCGCCGAAAACAACCATCTCGGCGTCCGTTCGAAGGCGTACGAGCCGGGCCCCTACGCCCCGTCGGAATTCATGCTCAACAATTTCTCCGACTGGTACATGCGGAAGATGGCGGCCTATTGCGGGGTAGAGGCCAGGCACCTCACCGCGGCAGAGTGAGCCGATACCGAAATGAACCACGTGTCACCCGTATCCCACCCCGCCGAAAGCAGCATCGATTCGGGGATGGACACGCTCGTCTGCGTCGCCATCCGCCCGGAGACGCCGACCGTCAAGACCTTCACCTTCCAGTCGGAACACGGCGGTGCGCCGGCGTTCGAGGCCGGCCAGGCGATGACGCTCGCCGTCGAGATCGACGGGGAGCTCCTCTACCGGACATTCTCCCTGTCGTCGTCCCCGGCCCGGCGGGACGCCGTCGACGTGACCATCAAGACCCATCCTCAGGGCCGCGTCACGCGCTGGCTTCATGAGCGCTTCGAGGTCGGCATGAGGGTGCGTGCGCGGGCGCCGCGCGGCACCTTCACCATCGCCCGGCGTTCGAGCGACCGGATCGCGCTGATCTCGGCCGGCTCCGGCGCAACCCCTCTGATGTCGATGCTGCGAGCCATGGCCGATGCCGGGGCCGAAGCCGACGTCGCCTGGTTCCATTCGGCGCGGACGCCGGACGAGGTCCTGTTCGCCGACGAACTGGCGCGGCTGCAGCAGGGCTTTGGTCGGCTGTCGGTCGCCGTTACGGTTTCTCAACCCGTGCCGGGATGGTTCGGATATCGCGGGCGGGTGTCGCGGCGCCTTCTGTCCGTGGCGGTCCCCGATCTCGGTCGCCGCGACGTCTTCTGCTGCGGGCCGCAGGCCTTCATGGACGAGGTCAAGCTCATCCACGCCGCGGAAGGCGGCGACCGCGCGCGCTTCCACACCGAATCCTTCGGCCGGGGAGGAACGACGGCGAAACCGGCCGTCGAATTGCCCGCCGCGTCTCCTCTGGCTGGAGAGGCAACCTACAGGCTCCGCGTTGGCGGCAGGGAAATCCAGGTCGGCGCCGATGAAACGATCCTACAGGCGTCGCTGCGACAGGGCGTGGTCATTCCGTGCGGCTGCGGCGAGGGGATGTGCGGAACCTGCATCGTCCGCAAGTTGAGCGGGGAGGTCGTCATGGCCCATCAGGGCGGACTGTCGCCGGAGGAGGAGCAGGCAGGCCATATCCTTGCCTGTTCGACCCGGCTCCTCTCCGACGCAGAGATCGTGATCTGACGGCGGACCGGTTCCGGCACGACGCGGACGTCCCGCCACCTTCCCTTTGTCCGCCAGAAGACCATCCGATGGAAGCGTCCCTCGACTTCATCCACAAGCTCCGGTTCGAAGCGCTTCCGGACCCGGTCGTCCATCAGGCCAAGCGCGCCTTCCTCGACCTGGTCGGGGTGGCCGCCGCCGGGACGGAGACCCGGCTGTCGGAGATCGTCCGCCGTTTTGCCGTCAACAATCTGGGCGCCGGCCGGAATGGCGCCCGGATCCTGTTCGACGGGCGTCTCGCCAGCCTGTCGGGCGCGGCCTATGCCGGCGCGTCGACGATCGATTCCTTCGATGCCCATGACGGCCACAAGCTGACGAAGGGCCATGCCGGCGTCGCGATCCTCCCGGCGCTCCTGGCGCTTGCCGATCGGGCGCCGGGTATCGACGGACGGGAACTCCTGACCTCGCTGGTCCTCGGTTTCGAGATCGCGACGCGGGCCGGGATCGCACTCCATTCGAGCGTCAGCGACTATCACACCTCGGGCGCCTGGAACGCGCTGGGCGTCGCCGCGATCGGGTCCCGCGTCCTGAAACTCGACGTCACGGCGACGCGTCATGCGCTCGGCATCGCGGAATATCACGGCCCGCGCAGCCAGATGATGCGGTGCATCGACCACCCGACCATGCTCAAGGACGGTTCGGGCTGGGGCGCGCTCGCCGGAATGTCGGCGGTTCAGCTTGCGGCGGACGGATTCTCCGGCGCGCCTGCGATCACCATGGAGGCGCCGGAGCAGGCCCATCTCTGGTCCGATCTCGGCTCCCGCTGGCGCATGATGGAGCAGTATTTCAAGCTTTATCCGGTCTGCCGCTGGGCGCAGCCCGCCGTCGAGGCCGTGGCGGCCATCATGCGGCGCCACGCCGTGCAGGCAGACGCGATCGAACGTGTCGAGATCCGGACCTTCGCCGCCGGGGTCAGGCTGGGAACGAACCCCCCGCGCAGCACCGAGGAGGCGCAATACGCCCTGGGCTTTCCGGTGGCGGCGTATCTGGTGCGGGGCCGCATCGGGGCGGACGAGGTATCGGACGCAGGACTCGAGGACCCGGCGATCCTGTCCATGCTCGAGAGGATCGACCTCGCCGAAGATCCGGACCTGACCGCGCGCTTCCCGGCCGAACGGGCGGCCTCGGCCATCGTCAGGCTGCGCGACGGCACCGAATGCCGCTGCGAGCCGGTAACGGCCCAGGGCGATCCGGAAAATCCCCTGGACGACGACGCGATCGTGGCGAAGTTCCGCGACCTGGCGCGCGCGCTCGATCCCCGCCGAGCCCGCGCGATCGAAGAGGGCATCTTCGCGCTCGACGAGCGCTCGTCCGATGCCGGCCGGCTGCTGGACGCCGTGCTTTCCCCGATTGCGGCGCGCTGAGCGGACGTTCGGGCGGCCGTTGGCCGTCCGGCTCGAATGCATGAATGTGGGCAGAGGGTCCGACCGTCAGCACGGGCACGGGGGGATGCGCGCCGGCGTGCCAGGGCATCAAGAAAATCGGCCATCCCGGGCTTGACGGCTCGAAAGAACCACCGGGACAGGTTGGCTGAAATTTTGGGGGAAAATTGGTCGGAGTGAGTGGATTCGAACCACCGGCCCCTGCCTCCCGAAGACAGTGCTCTACCAGGCTGAGCTACACTCCGACCGCGCTGGTGCGGGGCTTATAGCGCGGGTGACGCGCCACATCAAGCGCCCGCTGCGGAAAAAATGAAGACCCCTCAGTAATCCCGCTCGACGCAGAAATCGACCACGTCCAGGAGCGCCCGGCGCAAGGGGCCGGCGGGGCAGGGCTCGAGCGCGGCCTGGGCCTGGCGGCCGTAGAAGCGGGCCCGCTCGATCGTTTCGGCCAGGGCGCCGTGGCGGTTCAGGAGCGCGATCGCGTGCTCCAGGTCGCCGTCCCGCTGGTCCAGATCCTCGATCGTGCGCCGCCAGAACGAACGCTCCTCCTCGTCTCCGCGGGCGAAGGCGAGGACCACCGGCAGCGTCAGCTTGCCCTCGCGGAAATCGTCGCCGATGGCCTTGCCCAGCTTGGCCTGCAGCGCCGAATAGTCGAGCACGTCGTCGACCAGCTGGAAGGCCATGCCAAGCTTCATGCCGTAGGTGCGGGCCGCATTCCGGATCGCCGGATCGACGTCCGCGACGACGGCGCCGACCTCGCAGGCCGCGCCGAAGAGGGCGGCGGTCTTGGATTCGATGACGGCGAGATAGGTCGCCTCAGTCGTCGTCGTGTCGTTCGCCGCCGCAAGCTGCAGCACCTCGCCCTCGGAAATGACGGCTGAGGCCTCGGAGAGGATCCGCAGCACGTCGAGCGACCCGTCCTCGACCATCAGCTGAAAGGCCCGGGCGAACAGGAAGTCGCCGACCAGGACGCTCGGCTTGTTGCCGAAAACTTCGTTCGCCGACGCCTGCCCGCGCCGCAGGTCGCTTTCGTCGACCACGTCGTCGTGCAGCAGGGTGGCGGTGTGGATGAATTCGACCGCCGCGGCCAGGCCGGCGGGACGGGGGCTTTCGTGGCCGCACATCCGGGCGATGGCCAGGGTCAGGACCGGGCGGAGCCGCTTGCCCCCCGAGGCGACGATATAGCCGGCCAGCTGCGGGATCAGCTCGACCGGGCTGTCCATCCGCTGGACGATCGTCCGGTTGACGGCCGCCAGGTCGTCCGCGACCAGCGCGATCAAACGGTCGAGGGCCGATCCGGCCTCTTTCGGGGTTTCCACGGGTTTTCCGGCGGCAACCGTCACTTTCAAGGAACTCCGACTGGATTGACGCCCGAGAGGCGCGCGGCCAGCATAGGCACGGGCCCCAACGGGTCAAGCGTGCCCCCCATTCCGGAACGGTCCGGCGAGCGTTCGCCCGCGTTCAATAGACGAGAAACCGTCGTCATGAAAGAACTTCTCCGTTCGACCGATCCGGTTCGCCTGTCCTGGCTTGCCGCCTATCTGGCCGATGCCGGGATCGAGGCGCTGGTATTCGACACGCATACCTCGGTCCTCGAGGGCTCCATCGGTGCCATCCCGCGCCGCCTCATGGTCCCAGAGGCGGACTGGGAGAGGGCGCGGCGACTGCTGGAGGAGGCCGGTGAAAGCCTGCCCCATGGCTGACCCTTCCGGCAATGCCGTCGAGCCGGTGCCTGCCGCGGCCACGGTGACGGAAGACCGCCTGTTGGGCGGCAGGGTACTGTTGCGGCAGCCGGCCGAAGGATACAGGGCGGCGATCGATCCCGTTCTGCTGGCGGCGGCCGTGCCGGCCGGGGCCGGTGAGACGGTCCTCGATCTCGGCTGCGGGGTCGGGGCGGCTTCGCTCTGCCTTCTGGCCCGGGTGGGCGGCATGCGGGTGGTCGGGCTGGAACTTCAGAGCGGCTTGGCCCTCCTTGCCCGGGACAATGCGGAGGCGAACGGCGTGGCCGATCGTCTCGACATCGTCGAAGGCGACGTGGCGGCACCGCCTGCGCCGCTGGACGGATGCCGGTTCGACCACGTGATGATCAATCCCCCCTATCTGCCGGAGGGGGGCTTCACCGCCGCCCCGAACCGGTCGAAGGCGCTTGCCAACCAGGAATCCGGGATCGGGCTTGCCGCCTGGATCGACGCCGCCTGGCGATTCCTCGTGCCGAAGGGCAGGCTGACGATCATCCACAGGGCGGACCGGGTCGACCTTCTGTGCGGCTTGCTTCGCCCCCGCTTCGGCGGGGTCGAGATCGTGCCTCTGTGGCCGCGTGCGGGGCGCCCGGCAAGGCGGGCGATCGTGCGGGCGCGGCGGGATGTCAGGACGGCCGCAAGCCTGCTGCCGGGGATCGTGCTGCACGGTCCGGATGGGCGCTTCACGGCCGAGGCCGAGGCCGTCCTGCGCGATGCGGCCGCGCTGCCGGGTAGTTGAACGCCAGGATCGAACCCATCTCTTCCACATGTGGAACATGCAAGACCTTCTTTCGCGGCTTCCCGTCCAGCGCTTCCGGAACCCGCCGCTGGTCATCCCGGTGATCCGGCTTGCCGGGGTGATCGGGCAGGTCGCGGCATTCCGGCAGGGGCTGACGCTCTCCCATCTCGCGGGGACGATCGACCGGGCCTTCGCCTTCCAGCGCGCGCCGGCCGTCG